>CAZDZP010000065.1:0-10588 GCA_964509855.1 uncultured Anaerolineaceae bacterium
AGCACTTGTCTTCGGAACAAGGTGTCGGGGGTTCGAATCCCTCCAGCCGTACCATCTCTCTATCTCCGGTCGCCAACTTTGCTTGCTTGCGATGGAGCGCGGTCAGTACGCTCACGGCAGTCCCTCTGGGGACCTTCGAACGATGTTCGAACCTAAAGTTCTTTTTTCATGCGCGGGGTGGAGCAGGCTTCGGCCTGTGCTTTCGCGCTTTCTAAAACGAAGGGCCCCGTCTGACCAGCGGGGCCTGCTCGTCTCCGGGTACTTGTTCTTCGGTGGCATACTTTTCCGGCCATGCTCTTTAAAGCTCGTTTCATCGATGGCATCGCCAGCGGCCAGGTCACCCTCGCCTTTCGGCAGTGGAAGCGTCCAACCGTGCGCGAAGGCGGCACCCTGCAATCCGCCGCCGGCCTCCTTGCCATCAACCGCGTTGCATCAACCGATGCCGCCTCCATCACCGCCGCCGACGCCCACCACGCTGGCTACGAATCCCTCGCCGAGCTCCTCGCCGCCATTCCCCCGGAACCCGGCCGTACCCTCTATCGCATCGAATTCTGTCGCGCCGGCGAAGACCCCCGCATCGCCCTGCGCGAAGACGCCGCACTCTCCCCCGCCGAACTTGAGTCCTTGCGTTCCCGCCTCGAACGCCTGGATCGCGCCTCAAACCACGGCCCGTGGACACGCGAAGTGCTGCACCTTATCGCCGCCAACCCCGCCGTCCGCGCTGGCGACCTCGCACCGCAACTCGGACGCGAAACCCTCCCTTTCAAAACTGACGTCCGTAAGCTGAAGAACCTCGGCCTCACCGAAAGCCTCGGCACCGGCTACCGCATTTCCCCGCGCGGCGAGGCGCTCCTCAAGGCGTTGGACTAACCTTGCCAATCCACGCCAGCCGCAACCCGGACCACGTCACCACCGAATAAGGCACGCAATAGGTCAACGGGATTTTCCACGCCATCGCGCTGCGAAACTCGCCTCGCAGCAGCATGTCCCCCTGGTTGATGAGCGTGAGCAAGGTCCCCACCACCAGCGCTGTGAAAAACGCCGTCCGCACTAGCTGTCGAAACGTGAAGCCGTGCCGCCAGCAGCGCAGCGCGCCCCCGCCTCGCGCGAAATGGAAACGCGCGTCGCGGTCACAAACATCGCAGGTTCGGGTCACGGCTAACCCTCCCAGACGACAGTCTCCGGGAAAAAGGCGGCCCACGAAAACCAGAACTGGTTCGTGTGCTCGAAGAGCACGAGCCGTTCGCCGGCCAGCGCCCCCGAATTGGCGACACCGGTGATATCCCAGCTGCTGCCGGTCTCGTTGTCGCGAAACTCGCCGTCCCCCGCCGCTTCGAAGGTGAGCTGTTGACCCGCGGCCACCGCCTCAAACGCTACCGCCGCGCCAATGTCACGCGAATCCGCAATGCTCCCCTGGTCGAGTGCAGAAGATGTCCCCGGGGCCCAGAACACCACAACAGCAGTGTCGCCCGCAGCTACCTCGATCACTTTCGCCTCAGTGATAGCCGGGAAGGGTATAGCCAGCGCCCCATTCTCCCAGCGCAGCGCCACCACGCGCTCCAGCGCAGGCAGCCGGTCATCGCTCTCTCCCTGGAAGAGGAAGGGTCGTGACCCGAGTTCGTCATAGCCGGTGTAGGGGTTCGTTCCGTAGGAGCGGCCCATGCCCGTGTTTTCGCTCAGCACCAGCGCACCGGGAAACGAGCTCCGGAAATCGCCAAACGACACGATGCCAGCGCCAACAAACGAGAGCTGTTCACCGCCGTAGTGCCCCGCGATGCCCTCGCCCGTGGCCTGCTGCCACCAGCTCTCGGTTTGGCGGTCCCACATGATCAGGTCCGAATGGCGAAGCAGCCCCGAGACGCCGAAGTCCAACACCTCGCCGTCCACTCGCCGGTCGAACACGATCGCCGTGTTGCACAGCGGGCAAAAGGTGACCGCGATCGGAACACCTCCGAGTTCGTCGTTCACAATCTCGTGCCAGGTAAGGATGTGCAGCCCGTACCCTCTCGTCTCGCCCTCCACCGTCACGACGACCAGCGGCATGTTCTCCGCGTAGCCCGCTTCCGAAAGCTCGACAAACGTCGCGGTTCCTGCCATCCGCGATTCGATGCTCGTCGTGCCCGGTACATCCAACGGCGGGATCTGGTCACGCCCAACGCCACCGCTCAGTACCTCGGTGAGGTCGATGGTCACGTTGCTAAAGTCGGTTACCGGCCAGCTACTTCGAAAGCGGTTGGCCCCGTCTTGCGTCGGGGACGGCGTTGGCGTCTCGTCAGCGAGAGGTTGGGTGGTGCTTTCCGGTGCCAATGGTTCAGCACTATCGCCTCCGCTGCCACACGCCGCGATCAGTAGTCCAATGCCAAGGCACGCTATTGCCACCGGTTTCGTTCGCATCGCCACCCCCATTCGATATGTCGCCCTGGGCCGTCCATCCGTTACGCCGCAAAGGAAGCCAGGGCCCCTGAACTGGTCGCACGGCCGGGCGCTGAGCTACGCTCGACGGCGGCACACCGCCGTGGGTTGTGGACGTGACTCATTCCGAAACTGCTGTGGACCAGGGCGCCGAGATTCGAATCGCCGTGGAGATCCAGGCGCGGGGCCTGCCATGGGTGGCGCTCGACGTTCCGGAAAAGAAGGTGTTGGTCACGGAGTTGCGGAGCGATGCCGACGAACTCGTCTTTGGCTCCATCCTTGGCGAGACGCTCACCGGGAACTGTGACCTGGGCGAGTTGGACGACACGATCCAGAACCGAATACGCCGCTTTCTTGAAGTTGAGGATGAGTCCGAAGGCTCCGGTGGACTGGTTCACCTGTACCCCGGCATGAAGGTAGTCGGTTCCGACGGCACCGAGATTTCCTCCGGTTGCTGCGCCTGCCTTGAAGACTGGCGGGAGTGGTACGGCGTGCTGCACGGTGAACAATTCTTTGCCGGCCATGACCCGTCACCCTATGTCTTCCGCGAAGGCGAGGTCGTAGTGGTGGGCGTGGATCCCGAACGAAGCCCCGAGTTGCCGCGCGAGATTCGCATGCCTGTGGCACGCTACGTGGCCCAGCTCGACTCCGTCGGCGCCGAACTTCAGCTCTGGCTCGACAGGGTCGGCAGATGGATTGCCGCCCACTCGGACGCCGAGTCAGCCACCCGGATCATGCGGCGCATCGACCTCGACCTGAATATCTCGGCAAAGCATCCACGTAGTTGGGACAACCCGCCGATCGAGGAGACGTAACGAACGCTCGCCGCGCAATACGCTAGGGGTACACACACCAGGAGACCCCATGACCCAGCACTACGACCTCATCGTCATCGGCAACGGCTCCGCTGGCGACAACATCGCCCGCAACGCCAGCCGTAAAGGCAAGCGTGTGGCCGTGGTCGAACGTCAGCACCTTGGCGGCGAATGCCTGAACGATGGCTGCGTCCCCAGCAAAGCGCTCATCAACATAGCCGCCCGCTACGGGCCGGGTCTCCCCTGGGACGAAGTGCTGGCGAAGGTCGAAGCGGTCCAGCTCAACGTCCGCGGCACCGATCCCAACGGCGGCATGCGTGACGCCGGCATCGACCTCCATTGGGGCGAAGCACGCTTCACCGCGCCAACCACGCTGCGCGTCGGCGACGCCGAACTGAAGGGCGAGACCGTCGTCATCGCCACCGGCACCGCCCCTTCCCTGCCACCCATCCCCGGGCTCGAAGAATCCCGGCCCATCACCAACCGCGAGGTCTTCCACCTCCCCCGGCGCCCCAATCGCCTCGCCGTCATTGGCGGCGGCGCCATAGGCCTCGAACTCGCACAGGCGTTCCATCGCCTTGGTTCGCAGGTCACCATCTTCGAAGCCGCCGATCGCATCGCCACCACCGAAGACGAACGCGTCTCCCTCGAACTCACGAAGCTCTTCTCCCGCGATGGCATCCGCATCATCGCCGGGGCGGAAATCGAGAACGTCGCGCGCAACGAAGGCGGCGAGGTCGCCATCCACACGGCTAGCGGCCCCGCCCACTTCGACGAAGTCCTCGTCGCCGCCGGCCGTAAGCCCCAGCTTCCCCCCGGCCTCGACGACCTCGGACTCGCGCTCGACAAACGCGGCTACGTCGAAATCGACGGCTGCGGGCACACGAGCCTCCAGGGCCTCTGGGCCGCCGGCGACGTGACCGGCAAGTTCCAGTTCACCCACTACGCCAGCTACCAGGCCCACCACATCGTTCGCCACATCCTTGAAGACACTTGCACCTCCATCCCCGATGCCGTCGTCCCCTGGGCAATCTTCACCGACCCCGAAGTCGGCCACGTCGGCCTCACCGAATCGGAAGCGCGCGAACAGCACGGCGACGGCATTCGCACCGCCGTTCTCGAAACCCGCGAGTTGGACTGGTTTCGCACCACTGGCAACACCGATGGTTTCGCATTCGTCATCGCCGATGCGGAAGGCAAGCTCCTCGGCGCCCACTTCGTCTGCGCACAGGGCAGCACGCTCGCCGGCGAAGCCTCCCTCGCCATAGCCCACGGCATGACCGCGAAAGACGTCGCCTCCACCATCCACCCCTACCCCACAGCCAGCGAGCTCTTCCGCTGGGCCTGCGCAAAGTTGGCGTAGAAGGCGTACGAACTTTCCGGGGGGTTGCTGCCTTGCTCCCCTCTCCAGCGAAGGCTGGAGAGGGGCACGGGGGTGAGGCCCTACAGCTTCGCCAGCGCATCCATGTGCTTGCTCGCGAAGCGCTCCAGGATCGCTGGCGCCTGCTCAAACTCCCGCGGATGCACCGCCACGATCGCGTGCTGAACGCCAAGCTCGGCCATCCGTGCCAGGCTATCCGCCGCGCGATCCACGTCCTCACTGCTCAGCATGCCGCCGCCCTCCACCGAAAGGCCCAGTGCCTTTGGGTCGCGACCCGCTTGCTCCGCCGCTTCCTGCGCTACGGCGAACTCTTCCTTCAATGTCGGGAGGCTCTTCGCCGTCGCGTGCCAGCCATCGGCCAGCCGCCCGATGCGTTCCAGCTGCCGTTTGCTCTCGCCGCCCAGCCAGATGGGAATGTCGCCATTCACCGGCTTCGGGTTGCACGCCCAGTCCACGCACTCGTAAAACTCGCCGCGGAAGTCCACGAACTCCTCCGTCCACAGCGCCCGCGCCAGCTGCAGCCATTCGTCCGTGCGCTTACCGCGCTGTTCCCACGGCACGCCCAGCACTTCGAACTCCTGTTTCCACCAGCCAACGCCACCGCCAAGGATCATCCGTCCGCCCGAAAGGTGGTCCATGCTCGCCAGCATCTTCGCGTGCAACACCGGCTGCCGCATCGGCAACACCAGCACGCTGCTCCCCAGCCGTACCTTCGTCGTGATGCCCGCGAGGTAGGTCAGCAGGATAAGCGGCTCGATGAAGTCGTTCGTTGGCGCGAAGCCCATCTTCCCATCCGGCGAGTAGGGGTACTTCGATTCCTGGTCGCGCTGCAGCACCACGTGGTCGAATACCCACAGGCTGGCGAATCCCGCCTCGTCCGCCGCCTTCGCGAACGGCGCGATTACCTCCGGCTTCGCGAACTTCCCAACTTGCGGTACGTGTACTCCGATTTGCATGACGCGGCCTCCCTGGCTCTTTGCCCCCGCGACAATAGGACCTGCGGCCGCGCTCTGCCACACCTTCGGCTAGCCATTTGCGTACCAGTCCCGAAGGCGTTTCTCGTCGAGGCTCAGGAATATCTCGTGGCCCGGCGGTTCGCTCCACAGCCCGCCAACGTGGTCGCGCACCGCATCGGAGAGCTGGCGTTCATCTGCGGGTTGCAGTCCCGCCGCTCGCACGAAAGTCGCGACCGTTCGCGCATCGTTTTGACGCCAGAGGTCCACCACCGTGTAGAACGCCCGGCTGCCGCCGCTACCGCCGCTGCCCCCAATGATGCCCCCGCGGACGGGATAGACGGCGACGCGAAGTACGTCCGCGAGAGGCACGGGCTCGGTTCGGCGCTTCGGCGGCCGTTCCTTGTACACCAGCTTCCCTTGCAGATCGCGGTTCGGGTAGGTGTCGTGTACTCCGGCCCCTTCAAAAGATATCTGCGTCTCATCGATCCGGACGCGCTGCACCGGGTACCGGATAATCCAGCGAATGATCGGCGGCAGGGGCTTGGGTACGAACTCCCAGATGACCTCACTGGCGACACTCCCGTCCACGCTCATCCAAACCGCCTCCTCAACGTTGAACCCGCCCACTAGCCATCGCCAACGCCATTTCGCGGCGCACTCATCGCTCGGCGAAGTCCGGGGGGCCAATCTACCACACGACCGTTGCAGCTCGGCACGCTCTCTCGGCGGTGTTGCCGCTCACTGAAGCTGGAAAATCCGCGCCGGGGTCTCCCGCGTTGCGCCGGAATGCCGATACAATCCCAGCTACCAATCAACCCGGCCGGGAGGAGTGCTCCAGTCCATGGACGCCATCTTCAACTCAACGGGCCAGCCAGTGGCCTGGCGGTACCGTGACGCAATCTTCAACGACGCCGGCAAGCCGCTGGCGCTAGTTCGCAACCGCAATGTCTTCTCGCTAGAGGGCCGCTACCTCGGCCGCTTCGAAGACGGCTTCTTCCGCGACCCCCAGGGCAAGGCCGTCGCCTTCCACCGTGGCGCCACCGGCGGTCCGCTCCCGCCCGTTCCCGAAGCCGCCGCGCTCCAACCCAAGTTCCAGGAACTCCCCCACGACCCGGAATTCGAAGCCGCTCCACCTCCGCCGCGCTTCCGCCAGCGCGACTGGTCGCAGTACACGTGGGACCAGTTCCTCAAGGGCGTCCTCAAACCGGCGTAGGCCGGTCCCATCGCACGCGAAAGGAACGCCGCCGTGCCAACCATCCCCGAAAGCCATCGCGACCTGCTCACCGGCACTCACCTTGGCTATCTCGCCACGCTCATGCCTGGTGGCGACCCGCAGGTCACGCCCGTCTGGGTCGACTTCGATGGTACCCACGTCCGCGTGAATTCCGCCCTCGGCCGTCAGAAAGACCGCAACATCGAACGTGACGCCCGCGTCGCGGTTTCGGTGACGGACCACGCCGACCAGTTCCGCCACATTGAAGTCCGCGGCACCGCCGAGCGCGTCACCGACGGCGCGCAGGCCCACGCGGAAATGCTCCGCGAGCGCTACATGGATGGCAAGCCCTACGTCGTGCGCGACCCGGACGAAGTGCGCGTCATCTATCGAATTGTCCCCGAGCGAGTAACCGTCACCGGCTAAAGCACTCTTCCATCACCCCGGCCAAAGCCTCTAGACTCCGCGCACGAGGTTACAAAATGAAGGTACGCGAACGCTCCAGCCTCCGGACCGTCGCGGCGTAAGGGCCGCGGGCGAAGCGACTTCTCGTTGAAGGCGCTCCACCGATGCCGGGTATCACCGGCGGCTTCCCGTACCCTCCGCCCCAAACGCATCCCCCTGGCTGATTGCACCCGCCGGCCGCGCACGTAGCACCCGCGCGCCGGTCCATCCCGTTCGGGTCACCCGGAGGGGGTTTTGCAGGAGCACTTCGCTTGCGTTCACGGATCTTCACTGGCCTTTGGGCTAACCCCGATTTCGCCCGGCTCTGGGCCGGCGAAACGACCTCTGTTTTCGGAACGTTGATCGGCGGCATCGCGCTGCAGTTCACCGCCATCCTCTTCCTCGATGCGACGGCAGCCGACCTCGCCGTGCTGGCCGCGGCGCAGCTTGTGCCCGCGTTCGTCTTTAGCCTCGTTGCAGGCGTCTGGGTGGATCGGCTGCCGCGCCGCCCGATCATGATCGCTGCTGACCTCGGCCGGGCAGCGGCTTTGTTCAGCGTGCCCATCGCAGCCGTATTCGGGCTGCTCACCATGTGGCAACTCTTCGCCGTTGGCGCCCTCACCAGCACCTGTTCGGTGTTCTTCAGTTCGGCCTACCGCGCCTACCTCCCAACGCTCGTGCCGAAGAAGGACCTCATCGAGGGAAATGCCAAGCTGCACGGCACCGCATCGGTGGTCGAAGTGATGAGCTTCAGCCTCAGCGGCTGGCTGGTGCAGCTCCTCAAGGCGCCCGGGGCCGTCGCTATCAATGCCTTCACCTTCCTCGTTTCGGCCTTCGCCATCTGGCGCATCAAGACGCCCGAACCACCGCCGCCCGGCATCGCCGAACGCTCCAGTTTCCTCACCGAAGCCCGGGAAGGCTTCGGCTACGTCATGCGCGACCCGCTCCTTCGCCCGCTCGCGATCTCGATGGCAATCCAGTCCATGGCCGAGCGCGTTCTCACGGTCGTCTATCTGCTCTACCTCACGGGCGAAGTGGGCTTCACTCCCGGGGTGCTCGGCATGATCTTCGCGGTCGGCGGCGTGACCTCAGTTGCGGGTGCCTGGTTGGCGAACCGCGGCACGCTCTTTTTCGGCGCCGTCGGACCGACGATCGTCACCTCGGCGTTCATGCGTTCGTCTGGCGCGCTGTTCATGCCGCTCGCTGCCGACAACGGCCTGCTGGGTATCAGCTTTCTCATCGCCAACCAGGTCTTTGTAGACCCCTTCTGGACAATCTTCGAAATCAATGAAGTGAGCATGCGCCAATCTGTTGCGCCGGAGCGGATGCAGGGCCGTCTCTTCGCAAACTTCCACGTGCTCGAATTCGGTTTCGCCCTGGTGGGCACGGCGGTGGCGGGCATCCTCGGGGCGATGCTCGGCCTCCGCGAAACCCTTTTCGTCGCGGTTGGCCTCATGTTTGTCTCGACCGCGGTCCTGGCGTTCTCGCCAATCCTCCGCCTGAAGAGCTTAGAGACGAAGATCGTGGAAGCCTGAACGACCCCTGTTTCGCCCATTTTGGGGATGGCACGTCAGGCACGGCTTGTGTAGTGTTACTGACTAACAACATGTAAGGAGATTCGCCACATGGCCACGGTACCCGAGGAATACAAAGACCTGCTCACGGGCGTGAATTTCGCCCACCTCTCCACCCTCATGCCCGACGGTTCACCCCAGGTGACCCCGGTCTGGGTCGACTTCGATGGCAGCCACGTGCTCATCAATTCCGCCCTCGGCCGCCAGAAGGACCGCAACATCGACCGCGACGGTCGCATCGCCCTTTCCGTAAACGACCAGGCCAACCCCTACCGCTACATCCAGGTGCGCGGCAAGGTGGTCGAGCGCACCACCGAAGGCGCGGACGCCCACATTGATGCCCTCGCCAAGAAGTACATGGGCGTCGACAGCTACCCCTACCGCACGCCGAGCGAAGAGCGCGTCATCTACAAGGTCGTCCCGGAGCACGTGAACACCTACGGATAGCCCGGACACCGCTCTCCCATGGCAAAGGCCCCGTTACGACGGGGCCTTTGCCGTCTCGATCCAGGTGTCAGTTCAGCTGCAACGCTGCAAGAAGAGCGATTAGCCCCACGGCGAAAATCCCGGCGCCAAGACCGATCAGCCGCCAGTTTCGCGGCGGCTTTGGGCCGGAGCCGACCGTCGCGGTTCGTGCTTTGCGCTTCCGTTTGCTCGCCATGCCTGCTTGTACCACGCGGCCCGCCGCATGGGAACCAGCGGTTCGCCGTTCTGCCTAGCGCGAAATCGAAGAGATTGCCGGGAACGGGTAGCCCGGCAGCCGCTCTCCAGCGTCCGCGACAATGCTCTCGCCGCTCGCGGGTTGCTCGTTCGCGCTGCTGTCCATCGCCGCCACGCCCGTCACGCCGGCAACAACGGCGAAGCTTGCTGCCGCCACGAAAGCGGCCTTGCGTGCACGTGTGAATCCTGGTGTGAAGGCCATGTCGAAATCTCCCGGTCGTTCGTCTCTATCCCTATGACCGTCATCCTGCGGATTTCTTACGCGGCCCGCCTCACCCGCTGCGCGTGTCCCCCATCCCAACTCGGTATTCCCCCATCCGGCGTCGGGCGCTGCCCTGCAGTCCTGAACGTGGCGTTTCCCGCTTCACGTCTCCTTGCGGCGTCCTTTTGTACACTCGGCCTCGTGTTCCGATTCGCGCCCACCGCACTCCTCTTGCTCTTCGCCATAGGCATAGCCGCATGCACGGCCACCTCCGAAAGCGATCCCCCCGCTTCCACGCAACTGGCCGGCGCTCCCACGCCTATCGTCGCGGCGCCAGCTGCCCCGGCAACTGGCGGCCTGCTCGGCGCCTATTCTGGTATTCCGCACACCATCCGCCCCGCCGACTTCGAAGCCCTGCCCGGCGCAACCGCCCACTTCGGCATCCTCGGCAACGCCGCCTACCGCATCGAAATCCCCGACGGCTGGGACGGCGGCGACCTCGTCCTCTGGGCCCACGGCTTCCGCGGCTTCGAAACCGAGGTCTACGCCGAAAGCCCCAACCGCGCCCTCCGCCAGGCGCTCCTCGACGAAGGCGTCGCCTGGGCCTCCTCCAGCTACAGCGAAAACGGCTACGTCCCCGGCATCGGCGCCGACGACACCCTCGCCCTCAAGCGCCACTTCGAAGCCGAGTTCGGCGAAGCCCGCAACGTCTACCTCGTTGGCGCATCCATGGGCGGCAACGTCGTTTCCCTCGCACTCGAAAACCACCCCGGCGAATACGACGGAGCCCTCTCCGTCTGCGGCGCGCTCGGAGGCCAAACGCAGATCGACTACCTCGTCTCGTGGGCGCGCCTCGCCGAGGCCATCTCCG
>CAZDZP010000065.1:10598-11262 GCA_964509855.1 uncultured Anaerolineaceae bacterium
GGCCCGGCGCTACCGCCAACCGCCTCACCAGCTTCCTTCTGCTCGAAGCCACGCCGCTCTTCGGCGAACCCGCCGCCCCCACCGAGCAGGGGCAGCAGTTGCTGTCCGCCATCCGCATGCTCACCGGCGGCCCCCGCCCCTTCTACCTCGAAGGCTTCGAAGAGCAGTACGTCGCCAACTTCGCCTTCCTGCTCGTCGACCCCGCGCTCGAATCGCTGCTCGTCCGCGCCGCCACCAACGAAGGCGCCGTCTACGACATCGAGCCCGGCCTCGGCCTCACCCCCGAGGAACTCAACGAACGTGTCGTCCGCCAGCGTGCCGACCCCGCCGCCCGCGACAGCACCACCTACCCGGACAAAGTCCCCACCACCGGAAACCTCACCGCGCCGCTGCTCACGCTCCACACCACCGGCGACCTCTTCGTCCCCATCAGCCAGGCGCAGGAATACCAGCGCGCCGTCGACGCCGCCGGTAAGACCGAGCTCCTCGTCCAGCGTGCTATCCGCGCGCCCGGCCACTGCACCTTCAGCGAAGCCGAGATCGAAACTGCCTTCCGCGACCTCGTGAACTGGGTCGAAACCGGCGCGCGCCCCGCCGGCGAAGACCTCACCGGCGACCTCAGCGACATCGGCCGCGACTTCACCAACCCCTTCCGCCCCGGCGA
>CAZDZP010000066.1:0-11214 GCA_964509855.1 uncultured Anaerolineaceae bacterium
GGGCGGTCGCCGTCATCGGTGGGGCGGTCGCCGTCGCCCGGGCGGTCCGGGGCTTCGCCGGCGGGTTCGTACTGCGGCTCTTCAACGCAGTTTTCGCCGTACCAATCACGTGCGCCAACAAGGTCGTCGCCGTTGCGCAGGGCGATTTCGCAGCTCCACGGCGTGGGGTCGCAGTTCTCCATGTACCAGCCCCAAACCTCGCGAATTTGGAGACCGTAGAAGGTGACGCCGGGCTCGACGTCCTCACAGGTGAGCGGCGCCTCCGGGTCGAGGCCCGGGTCGTAGGGCGGCTCGCCGAGCATCGGCGGGCAAAGTTCGTAGGGGTCGCTCACCTCGCCCGGGTTGTATTCGACGGTGGTGCCATCCGGGCAAACGATGAGCGCGATGGCCTCGCCGATGACGCCGCCACCCCCACCGTCGTCATCCGTCTCGGGAAGCGTGATGTCACCGGGCTTGTCGGGCGCGGGTGGGCTGAGCTTGATCGGCAAGGCTCCGGAGTTCGATGTCTGGAGCCGGTCCGGGCCGTCGGCGAAGGCCATGCCAACGCTGGCGAAGCCAAGAAGCGCGGCGCCGGAAAGGCTGAGGGCGATGCGGGAGAGGGAGTTACGGGTCAGTGTTGTTGTCTTCATGGTGCGTGTCCTACGAATGTGATGTCCCTAAGACAGCGCTCTCGAGAAGTTCTTACAGACTGCCCTGGGACGACCCGGGAGCGGCCCACAAAATCGGCTGCTGCTAGACTTCAAGGTGCGAAAGAGGGGGCGAAATGGACTTCACCGAACGCACGCGTGTTGTTGTGACGGGACTTGGCGCGATCACCCCGGCCGGGAACGATGTTGATACGTATTGGGACAACCTGGTGTCCGGGACGTCGGGTATCGGCCCCATCACGCTGTGTTCCACCGACGAATTCCCCTGCAAGATCGCGGGCGAGGTGAAGGAGTGGGAACCGGGAGATTTCATTGATCGCAAGCAGGCGCGGCGCATGGGCCGCTTCAGCCAGTTCATGGTCGCTGCTGCCCAACAGGCGGTCGCCGATGCGAAGTTCGACCCGGAGGCTGCGAACCGCGACCGCATTGGTGTGCTGATTGGCAACGGCGGTGGTGGATACCCCCAGATCCAGGAAGGCACGCAAATCCTGCTGGAAAAGGGCGGGATGAAGCTCGACCCCCTGTACTTTCCCAAGACGCTGGGGAACATGGCCGGTGCGCAGGTGGCGCTCCAGATGGGCTTCCGCGGCTACAACGGCACTATCGTGACGGCCTGCGCGGCGGGCACCCAGGCGATTGGCGAGGCGATGATGCTCATCCGCCACGGGCGCGCCGACGCGGTTCTCACCGGTGGATGCGAAGCGGGCATCACCGAACTCGGCCTCGCTGGCTTCTCCGTGATGCGCGCGGTCACATCCAACACCGACCCGCAGACGGCCAGCCGCCCTTTTGATGGCAAGCGAGACGGCTTCGTGCCCTGCGAAGGCGCGGGTGCGCTGCTGCTCGAACGCAAAGACGCGGCCCTTGCCCGCGGCGCCCGCATCTACGCCGAACTGGCCGGGTTCGGATGCACGAACGACGCCTTCCACGTGGTCGCCCCCCCGGAAGACGGCGACGGCGCCGCCCGCGCGATGGCGGAAGCACTGGCGGACGCCGGCGTCGACCCGACGGATGTGGACTACATCAACGCCCACGCGACCAGCACCCCGCTCGGCGACACCGCCGAGACGAACGCCATCAAGCGCGTGTTCGGCGAGCACGCCCACAACGTCGCGATCAGCGCGACGAAGAGCCTCATCGGCCACGGCCTGGGGGCGAGCGGTGGAATGGAATCGATCGCCGCGATCAAGTCCATCCAGATGGGGATGATTCACCCCACGGTGAACCAGGAAGAACCGGACCCCACCTGCGACCTGGACTACGTGCCAAACGTGGCGCGCGAACGCGAAGTGCGCGTGGCTGTGAAAAACAGCTTCGGTTTTGGCGGCCAGAACAGCTGCCTCGTGTTCCGCAAGTACGACGGCTAGAAGCGGCGCCGGCGTGACAGGAAGCGCGACAACTTGCTGGAAAACTTCGGCGCGAATCCGGGGTAGTTAGATTCAAAACACGTGACAGCTTGCCGGACACGATCGCTGCGACCGAGCTCGAGCCGGGTCCCTAGCCTCGCGGCCTTCGGCTGGCTCGTGTAGGCTCCGCCGCCATATGAGACTGGTTCGCGGAGGTCGAAGCGTTGGAACAGTTGCAGGTGGACCTTGGACCCGGGAAGGGTGTGCTGGAGGGGCGATACGAGCCTGACTTCGCCGAAGTCGCTGACGAGTTCGTGAAGAACTTCCGCGAGCGCGACGAGGTTGGCGCAGCCGTTTCGCTGAAGCACGAGGGTCGGACCGTCGTCGATCTCTGGGGTGGCATGGCCAGCCGCAGCGCCGAAACGCCATGGACGCGCGATACGGTGTGCGTGGTGTTCTCCTGCACGAAGGGCGCGGTCGCGATCTGCGCGCACATGCTTGCCAGCCGCGGCCTCCTCGATATCGAAGCGCCGGTGGCCGAGTACTGGCCGGAGTTCGCGAAGAACGGCAAGGAGAAGGCGACGGTCCGCATGATGCTGGACCATTCCGTGGGGCTGCCCGCGTGGAAGACGCCGCTTAAGGAAAGCGCCTGCACCGATTGGGACTACATGGTCGAAGCGCTCGAAAACGAAGAGCCGTTCTGGGAGCCGGGAACTCGCAACGGGTACCATATGATCAGCTTCGGTTGGACGGTTGGAGAGCTGGTGCGGCGTGTTTCGGGGAAGTCGCTTGGCACGTTCTTCCGGGAGGAAGTGGCGGCGCCGTTGGGAATCGACTTCTGGATTGGCGCGCCACCGGAAGTGGAGGAGCGCATCGCGCCGGTCATCCAGTTCGTACCTCCGCCCGGCGCCGAGCCCGCGGAGTTTGGACAGGCGCTGCTCGCTGACCGGCAGTCGATCCAGGCGCTTTCGCTGTTCAATAACGGCGGTTTCCAGGCAAACAGCCCGGAGTGCCATGCGGCTGAAATCGGCGGGGGCGGCGGCATTTCCAACGCGCGTGGCTTGGCCGGGATGTACGAACCCTTCGCGAACGGCGGCTCGCTCAACGGACGCGAATTCGTCGATGCCGCGCAGCTTCAGCGCATGGGCCGTATCTCCGTGGCCACGAACCGCGATGCGACCCTGCTGGTGCCGACGCGGTTCGCGCTCGGTTTCATGAAGTCGATGGACAACCGCCGCCGAGTATTCGGCGCGAAGGACAGCGTGGTACTTTCGAGCGCCGCCTTCGGGCACGTGGGCGCGGGCGGCAGCCTCGGATTCGCCGACCCGGTGGAGAACCTGAGTTTCGGCTATGCGATGAACCGCATGGGGCAGGGCATCCTGCTCAACGAACGCGGCCAGTCGCTGGTGGACGCCGCCTACCGCTCGCTTGGCTACAGAAGCAACGAAACGGGCGACTGGGTGCGGTAAAGGACGAAATGAAACGGTCCCTCACTCCTTCCAGGATTCCGCATTTTCGCGGGCGAAGTCCTCAAAAGGGCGCGGTGGCAAGCCGGTAACGTCCAGCACCGCGGTGCTCTCCTTCGGGGCCTTCCCGTCACGGTGGAACTGGAACATTTCGATGAGCCCGTCGACGTGCCGCGGTGTGACGGCGTAAGGGAGCATGGCTTCGCGGAAGGCGTCTTCGGAGATTGATTCGTAGCGCAATTCGCGGTTCGTAGCCTCGCCAATCACGGCCACCAACCGTTCGTAGGTCATGGCCTCGGGGCCGCACAGGTCAAGCGCCTGGCCGGTGAAGGCATCGGAATTCAAGCAGGCGACCGCCACGCTCGCGACGTCCCTGGCGTCGACGAGATTCTCTTCGGCTTCTCCACATGGCAAGCGGAGTACTCCCTCCCAACGCAACGTTGGCCCGTAGTAGGTGACGAAGTTCTGCATGAAGCCACCGGGGCGCAGGAAGGTGTAAGGAAGGCCCGAACGCTCCACCTCCCGCTCAATCTCGCGGTGCACCTGGGCGAGGTAGAAGGCTTCGCTTTCCGCGCACAGGATGGAGAGCTTCACCAGCTTAAGAACGCCAGCGCGGGTGGCGTGCTCGATGACCCGCACCTCCGCCGCGACCTGGTCGACCATATCGCCCGTGGCGAGGAACACGGTCTGCGCTCCGGCCAGGGCCTCGTCCAATCCCTCGCCGGTGCTGAGATCGACGCGGACCTGTTCGGTGGCATTTCGACTCGGCGGACGCGAATGAAAGACGGCGCGTGTGCGTTTCCCTTGCTGCACGAGGGCTTCGAGGACAAGGCTTCCAACGACTCCAGTGGATCCGAAAACAACATTCATGCAGCGATGATGGGTTCCCGGCTCAGCCGCCGATAGGAAGCATTTGACCCTTCTCTTCATCCGGCAGGGGCGTCTCCCCGCGGGCCGTCGCGAGCAACGAACTCGCGGGCAACTCCGTCAGCTTCCTGCATTCCAGCAACCAATGGGACTGATCGAAGTAGCCCGCGTCCAACGCCAGTTCCGTGGCATTCGCCGTTGGCCGATTTCGCGAAAGCGACAGGGCTCGCTGGAAGCGCCCGACCCGGGCCAGGTCGCGCGGCGTTAGACCGACCTCCCGCCGAAAGAGCCCAACGAAGCGCCGGTGACTGAGCCCGGAGGACGCGACAATGCTGCTGATCGACTCAGTGTCCCCGTCATGCGCGTGCAGCCGATGCAGTGCAGCCTGTACGGCTCGATGGGGGGCGCGCGCTAGCGCAAGCCGTTCGAGGAAGAACGCGCTCAACGCTGAGAAGCGTCCCGCCGGACACGTTGTTTCTGCGAGTCGTGCTGCGAGATCACTCGCCGCACCGAGCGAGAGGTCGCCGAGAGGCGTGTTCCGTTCGGCCAGTTCATCCATCGAAATACCGAAGAAGGGCCATGCTCCACCTGGAAGAAAGTGGACGCCTGCGAGCTGGGTCTGCTGGTCCGTGGGAACATCGAAGGCCGACCGGCGCGGCCCGCAAACGAGTGCGTCCGCGCAGCTTTGCGTCTCCCCTGTCAGCTCCTGCCAGGCCAGCCGCTGCCCCGCGAGCGGGATGACCATCTCGAGCGTACCGGTCGGCAGCACGCGTTCCATACCGTGATCGGGACGGTAGCCTTCGTAGAGCCAAAAGGAGTCGATGAACGGCCGGAGAGGTTCCGGCGCCGCCATGGTGCGATAGAAGTCGGGCCGGGGAGTCGTGTCGCGTGAAGCCTGGTTGTCGCCGTTCATCAGCTAGTAGCGCTAGAACTTGAGGCGGCGGAAAACGGGCGTGGGGACGAGACGCATGGCCCACATGATGTAGCGCATGAGGCCGGGGACCCAGACGAGTTCCTTGCCGCTGGCGATGGCGCGCACGGTTTCTTTCGCGACTGCTTCCGGGGTGGTGCCGAAGGGGGCTTTCTTCAGGCCCTCGGTCATCTTGGTTTTGACGAAGCCGGGGCGGACCGTGAGCACCTGCACCCCTTGTTCGCGGAGCGCGAAGGCTAGTCCCTCGGCGAGAGCGTCGGGGCCGGACTTGGATGAGCCGTAGATGAAGTTGGAGCGGCGGGGGCGCTGCGCGGCGACGGTGGAGAGTTGCACGAGTGAGCCCTGCCCCTGGCGGCGAAGGTGTTCAGCGGCGTGCAGAAGGGACGAGGCCGCCCCGAAGGAGTTCGTGCGCACGACTTCGAGCGCGACGGCGGGATCTTCTTCGGCCGCTTGCTGGTCGCCGAGGACGCCGAAGGCCACGAGTACGACATCGAATCGTTCGAAGGTCGCGAAGGCATCGTCGAAGAAGGAGGGGTGCGCGGTCGTGTCGCCTGCATCGAAGTAGCCGGTTTCGACGCGGGTGGCGCCGGCGGCGAGGAGTTCGGCCTTGCGCGCTTCGAGGCGCTCCGCGCGGCGGCCGGCTAGCATGAAATCGCGAGCACCGCGCCGAGCCAGCAAGCGCGCGGTCGCTATGGCGATGTCGGAATCGCCGCCGAGAATGAGGACGCTGTTCACGCGCCCGAGTCCGTCTTTCATGTCGTTGCTCCAGTCAAAGCAGGTCCAGCCGGCGCCCAAGGTCCGAGGCGATACGGCCAGCGGGGTCGAGTTCGCGGCGAATTTCGCGCCAGTCTTCAAGTTCGGGGTACATGTCGCGCAGCTTCGCGAGGTCGACGCGCGCGTCCTTGGCGAGGTACACCCGGCCGCCCGCGGCCACGACCATATCGTCGAGTTCGTCGAGCAGCTCGGCCAGTTCGTCCACTCCCGCCGGGATGTCGAGCGAAAGGGTCCACCCGGCTGCGGGGAAGGAGAGCATGCCGTGGCCCGCCCGCATGCGCTTGAGCACGGCGAGGAAGGAAGGGCATCCGCGATTGGACAGCGTTTCGACTATGCGGACCATTGTTGCTTCGTGGCCGAAGGGGATGAGCACCTGGTATTGCACAAAGCCGCGTGAACCGTAGGCGCGGTTCCAATTGGACACGCCGTCGAGCGGGTAAAAGTAGGGGTACAGGCTTTCGATGACGCCCGCGCGGGCTGACGAAGGCTTGCGGTAATACAATTCGTTGAAGGCGGAGAGGGTGGACTTGCGCAGCAGGCCGCCGGGCGACCATGGGGGCCATGGCGCGCGCAGCCCTTCGCCGGCGGAGCGTGGGTGAAGCTGCTGGTTCGGTGACAGCTCGTCGCGGCTGGCGTGGTTGCCGAGCATGACGACAGAGCGGCCGAGCGAACTGCCGCGCGCGAGACAATCCACCCAGGCGACGGAGTAGCGGTAATCGCTTTCCGATTCGGAGAGGCGCTGCATTGCGGCTTCGATATTGGGTGCGCGCTCCCGGTCGACGTTCATGTATGCGGTTTCGACTGGCAGCAGGTGGAGCGTCGCTTCGGTAATGACGCCGGTCAGGCCGAGCCCGCCGAGCGTCGCGGCGAAGGCGCGGGGGTGCGACTCGCGGGTAACCTCGATCGTTTCGCCATCGGCCTTCAGCAAGGTGAAGGACTCGAGGTGTTCCTGGATGCTTCCGTCGGCGTGGTGGTTCTTGCCGTGGATGTCGGCGGCGAGTGCGCCTCCCACGGTGACGTAGCGCGTGCCGGGCGTGACCGGTGGGAAGTAGCCGAGCGGCAGAAGCACCCTCACCAGCGTGTCGAAGCTCACTCCGGCTTCAGCCGTGATCGTCCCGGCTTGCAGGTCGAGCTCGCGGATGCCTTCAAGGCCGGTCATATCGAGCACGCGTCCGCCGGCGTTAAGGGCAGCGTCGCCGTAGCTGCGCCCGAGCCCGCGCGCGAGCAGGGCGCGGCCGGGAGCGGTGGTGATCGAACGGGCCGTTGGTGTGTCGAGCGGACGGTAGACGTCGGCTGCGCTGCGCGGTGTGCCGCCCCAGCCACTCAGCAGCCTGTGTTGCGGTTCGGGCGCCGGGGTGGCGGCTGCTTCTGCTTCTACTTCTTGCCGGGGGCTTCGCGCTGCCTGCATTTAGCCAGACTAGCGCACTTTCGGCCCGGGGCTAAGGCGGGAACTCCCGCAGTGGTGATAGGTCCGTGATAGGCCGGCGCTATGCCGGGGGCAGCCGCCGGGGAGCATCGTAGCTACATCACCGGATGGAGCAGCAAGATGAGCAACTGGACCAACAACCCTAACGACCCCCGCAACGACAACAACACCCTCGGCTACGAACCTCGCCCGGTCCGCAACGGCCCTCCCACGTGGGTTATGTGGGCGCCACTCTTCGCTCTCGGCGCCATCGCCGTCGGGGCGACCAGCTTCTTCGGCGCCCAGGCCCTCGGCGGAACGCCGGAACCGACTGGCGTCGTTGGCGCCAGCATCGTTGGCGAACCGACTCCTGGCGTCACCAGCACCACGGACGAGACCATCACCGTCGTAGCCGCAACCCCCGAAACCACGGCCCCGGTGGTATCGCCCACCCAGGTCCCCGTTACCGCGCCGACCCAGGCCCCGGTTGTGTCCCCCACCCAGGTCCCGGCGCCGACCGCTACACCCACGCCAGAACCCACGCCCGACGACGCGCCCAGCGTTTACGCCAATGCCCGTGCCAGCGTGCTGCACGTCGACTTTTCGCTCACGGCCGAAGACGACCACGGCGTTGAAAGCATCACCGTGAACTGGGGCGACGGCACGACTGCCGACGTTGAAATCGACGGCAACGGCCGCACCCTGGTCGACGAGACGCTGTACAAGCGGTACGCCACGGGCGGCGACAAGAACATCGCGGTGACGGTGACCGATAGCGCAGGCCAGGCGACGACGGAAAGCTTCCCGGTATTCGTGAAGCACTACGTCGGGGTCGACCTCTGGAATATCGACGCCGATGCCTACGTCTACGTGAACGGCAAAGAGGTGTACTACAGCGACGACGCGACCGGCTACAAGGACATTTCGAATCAACTCGTTCGCGGAACGAATACCGTAGAAATCTGGCTCGGCAACTACGACTGCTTCAGCTCGGCGCTGAGCGCGAGTCTTACCGTCAACAACACGAAGGTTAGCGAGCGCCACTATGATTCGGGCGGTTGGACGCACTGCGGCTGGCAGGTCGAATGGCAGTACCGCATCGATGGCAGCACCGGAGTGGCGACGCAGGTGAAGTAGCGCAGGCAGAATCCCAAACCATTTCCAGGAGCCGCACCCATGCCGGGTGCGGCTCTTTCGTGTCCGGCACATTCGACCGTCCGGTAAGTTTGTTCGCCCCCGGCATCGGTCGTATATTCCCGTTTGCGCCCCCAGGCCCCTCGAGTTTCGGAGGGCCAAAGTTCCCGGGTGTCGGGATTGTCCTTGAACTCGACCCGCATTTTCGCGTGGCTTGAGAGCCACCCGCTCCCGGTCCTGGTTGCTATCGTCGCCCTTACCGCGGCGCTTATCCCGTCGCTGATTTTCCTTGTCCCGGACACCGAAGCTTCCACCGACCCGCAGGGCGAGGTTTTCGAAACGCGCGACCTCGTGGAGGAGCGCCTCGTCTCGCCCATCCTCGAGACTTTCTGGATTGTGGAAGCGCGCGATGGCGACATGCTCACGCGGGACCCGCTGCTGGAGCTCTTCAACAACAGCCGCGCGCTTCGCGAGGATGCCGAACTTGGCCCACTACTGGAGCAGTACCAGAGCGCGAACCTCGGTGACACAGTGATTGGCATTTACAGCCTCGCCGACGGGGTCGATGCTAACCTACGCGCGACGGGGATTGAGGACGGGTTGGAAGGCGCGACCGACGATGACGTGAAGGTCGCCGTGTCCGAACTGCTGAAACCGGGCGCTGCCACCGCTGAACTCGGCAACAGCCTTTCCATGGACAACACGCTCGAAACGCGCGAGGTGAACGGCGAGCAGATCGACTATCGCGTTGCCGAGGCGATTGGCGTGCGCGTGTTCGCGGACAACGAGGCGTTGGGCGGCGGCAGCTTCACCGTTGCGCTCGGCGGCGACGAAACGACGCTGCGCAAAGAGCAGTTCAACCGCGACGTGCGGGACGTGCTGCGGGGCGACCAGGAGCACCTGCGCGCCTGGGGAGCCGGGCTGGACGTGAACCTTTCGAGCGAGGATGAAGGCGCCACGGCTGGGCCGTTCATCGCGATGGCCATCATCGCGGTCATTCTCGTTGCCGGGTTTGTATTGCGTTCCTACTGGGCGGTCGCCCTCATCGGGGCGGCGCTGGCCATTCTCATGGTGTGGCTGCGAGGCATGGGCAACCTGGTCGGGCTCGACAACTCCCTGCTCGTGTCCTTCATCGTGCCCATCGCGATGATTTCCTTCGGGGTGGACTTCGCTTTCCACGCCATTGGCCGCTACCGCGAGGCCCTTGAGGAAGGGGCTTCCACGCCCGGCGGGGCCTTTGTTGGCGGTATGGCGGCAGTGAGCGGTGCGCTCTTGCTCGCGCTCGCATCGGACGCGCTGGCGTTCCTTGCCAACGTGACCGCCGGGATTCCCGCTGTCATCCAGTTCGGCATCGCCGCGACCATCGCGCTGTGCGGCGCTTACCTGCTGTTGGGGATCGCAGTGCCGCTCTTCCTCATGAAGATTGAGGAGCGCACCGGCGGAGCGGGCAGCGGAAAGACCGGCCCGGGCACGTGGCTGGCTATCTTTGCCGCTGCTATCTTCGCCGGCCTGTGCGTTCTGTTGCTGATCTTCTTTCCGCCCGTTGGCGCGGCGGCGCTGGTGGCCTATCTCGCCGCTTTCATTGCGATTCCCGCCTGGCTGGCGTCTCGACGCAACCCGGGAGGCGAACGTGCGCCATCTACCGAGGCGTTGAAGGGCCACGGGGGCAACATCCCGTGGATGGGGCGGCAGGTGGCACTCATCGCCTCGGCACGGCTTGTCGTGCTGCCGATGGCCGGGGTGCTCACGATTCTTTCGCTCATCAGCGCGCGGAACATCGAAGTGGCCTTCGACGTCAAGGACTTCTTCTCCAGCTCGAGCGACTTTGTGGTGAGCCTGGACAAGCTCACGGAGCACATCTCCTCGGGCGAGCAAGCGGTGATCTACATCGAAGGCGACCTCACGAACCCGGAGAAGCTGGCGCTGATCGGCGGCCTGGTGGAAGACATCGACGAGTCTGAGTCGGGTCGCTTCGGCCGCTACAGCACCGGCGTGTTGCAAGTGGACGAAGGGGCGCTGGGCATCGTGCGGGATGCGATGTCTTCACCGACCGCAATCGAAGCCATTCGTGCCGAGAGTGGGGCGGAACTGAACGACGCCGATGGCAACGGCATCCCCGATACCAGCGCGGACGTCGCCGCCATCTACGCTTACGCCCGCGCGAACGGGATCCCCGGCGAAAGCGGTCTTCTGGTGACACCCGCCGACGTGCCGAGCCGGCTGTGGGAGAGCGAGGATGGCGAGCTGCAGGCGACCCGGCTCACCGTTGGTCTGCTGGGCACGCGCGAACAGGCGAACATCAGCGCCGCGCGCGCAGAGCTCGAACCGCTCATTGATGGGCTCACCGCCCAGCTACGGGCCGAAGTGGGTTCAGGGCGCGCCAGCCTCACCGGTTCGCCGATCGCGCGCGACGCCGGCCTGGACGCGACCGTACAGGCGCTCGTGGTGTCCTTTCCCATCGCGGTGGTGCTGTGCTTCGTGGTCGCGCTCATCTTCATGCGCTCGCTGCGCTATGCGCTGGTGACGATTGTTCCCATCCTGGTGGTGGTGGCGTGGCTGTATGGGTTCATGGCGCTCTTCGACTTCAGGCTGAATCTCGTGACGGCGACCATCGGCGCGATCTCGGTGGGCGTCGGTATCGACT
>CAZDZP010000067.1:0-11163 GCA_964509855.1 uncultured Anaerolineaceae bacterium
TTGCGGCCGTTGATGACCCAGCCGCCTTCGTGTTCAACGGCAAGGGTCTCCGGGACGCCGCCGCCAGCGGGGCTGCCAAGGCCCTCTTCGGTGGCGACGGTGTTGCAGAGCCAGCCGTGCTCAGCCGCGCTTCGGCACATCGTTTCGAACCACTCGGCAGGGTAGGACCCGGCCTCGCGCTCGGCGCCGAAGCGGATCTGGTGCATGTTCAGTGCCAGAGCTGTAGAACCGTCGCCGCGCGCCAGTTCTTCCTGCGTCCTCAGAAAGGTGGAAATCGCGACTTCCTCGCCACCAAAACGCTTTGGCACGGTAAGTCGAAGAAAGCCAGCCTCCCGCAGGTCTTCGAAGTTTTCGAAGGGGAAGCTGGCTTCGCGATCGTGTTGGGCGGCGCGCTCGGAAAAGCGGGAAGCGAGGCCGCGTGCTAGAGCGACCCAGTGCGTTGCTTCGTCATCAGGCATTCGGCCAGTCTACCGGAGGCTGGCCGAATGGGAGGGTGAGGCTAGCTGCCGCCAGCCGGGGCGCCCGCGGCTTCCGGCTGCGGCTCGAGGAGCGGCTCGAGTTCCGTGTGGCCCTCGATGTTGATGTTCGGCAGGAGCCGGTCCAGCCAGGGCGGCAGCCACCAGTTGCGGCTGCCAAGCAGCGCCATGGTGGATGGCACAAGGATGAGCCGGATGATGGTGGCATCGACGAGAATGGCGGTGCCGAGGCCGATACCAAAGAGCTTAATCACGCGGTCGTCGCCAAAGGCAAAGCTGAAGAAGACGAAGCACATGATGGCTGCGGCGGCGGTGATGACGCGGGCCGTGACGGCAAGCCCATTCGCGACGGCAGTGCCATTGTCGCCGGTGCGCAGGTACTCCTCGCGGATGCGGCTAATCAGGAAGACCTCGTAGTCCATGGAGAGGCCGAAGAGGATGGCGAAGAGCATCATCGGCAGGAAGACTTCGATGGGCCCAGGGGCGATGCCCACGACGTCGGCGAACCATCCCCACTGGAAGATGGCGATGAGCACGCCAAACGCAGCGCCAATCGAAAGCAGGTTGAGGATGGCTGCCTTCACCGCCACCACCACCGAACGAAAGACGGCCGTGAGCAGCACGAAGCTGATGCCGATGACGCCGACGAAGAGCCACAACAGCCGCCCGCTGATGCGGTCGCCGATGTCGACGAATGCGGGCACGGCGCCCGTCACGTAGAGGTCTACACCTTCGGCCGTGGCCACAGCGGGGAGCACGTCGCGCCGCAGGTCATGGACGAGGTCAGCGGTGGCTACGTCTTGCGGCCGGGTGCCCGGGAAGACGGTGAAGACTGCGGTGTCGCCGCCATTCCCAAAGGCCGGGGTAACGTTCACGACATTGGGGTGCGCTTCGATTGCGGAGCGGGCGGCCTCGGCTTTTTCGCCAGCGCCTGGTCCGTCCACAACAATGGTGAGCGGGCTGTTAAAGCCAGGACCGAAGCCTTCGGCGAGCAGGTCGTAGGCGCGGCGCGAATCGAAGGATTCGGCGCGGTTGCCGTCGTCAGTCACGCCAAGGTTGAGGTCCAGCAACGGCGAACACAGCAGCAGAACGAAGCCAGCCGAGGCAGCAAACCACGGCCAGGGGCGCCTCTGGATGTTGCGGCTCAGCCGGTACCAGACGCTGGCGGTACTCACGCCTTCGCGAGTGCGAAGGAGGGGAATGAAAAGCGAGTCAACCCTGTGACCGAGCAGCGAAAGAATCGCCGGCAGTAGCGTCATCGCGACGAGGACGGCGCAGAGCACGACTATTGCGCCTGCGGCGCCGAGTGCCGTGACGAAGGGCAACCCCATAACCGACAGGCCAAGGAACGAAACCGCGACCACGATGCCCGCGAAGAACACCGACCGGCCACTCGTCCCGATAGCGCGGACGATGGCGGCTTTCACCTCCAGCCCGGCATGCAGGCCTTCGCGGTAACGGGTCACAACAAGGAGGCTGTAGTCGATGCCGACACCGATGCCGATCATTGCGCCGAAGGCTGGCGCGAAGCTGGGGAGGAAGCCGGTGGTGGCGATAAGTGCCATGCCGGAGAAAGCGGCGCCAAGGCCGAACAGGGCCATAAGGATAGGTACGCCGGCGGCCACGATGGACCCGAACGCGAGCACAAGGATGAAGGCCGCAGCGATGATCCCGATCATTTCCGAGGTGCCGCCGGGCTCCTCGCCTTCGTTGAAGGAAACCACGGCGCCGCCCGTTTCCACGGTGAGTCCTTCGCCACTGGCCTCGGCGATGACTTCGAGGTAGGGCTCAAGGAGGCTCGGGGTGACCTCGCCGGGCTCGTCTTCCCAGCGCACCACGGCGCGGGCGATGTTCGAGCGCTCCGAGACATAGCCGGGGTTGTCGAAGTGCGTTTCTATTTCCGCGATGCCGGGAAGCGCCGCGACTTCTTCGTAGAGAGTACGCAAACGGCCCTGCACGGCGGGATCGTCCATGCCGGCTTCCGCCCGGAACACGATGTCCGAAGTGCCGCCCGCGCGTGCCGGGAAGTTCTCGCTCAGCAGATCGATGGCCGCCTGGGACTCAGTCCCGGGGACTTCGAAGTTGTCGGAGTACTCCCCGCCCCAGGTGACAGCAGCGGCAATGAGGGCCACGAGAGCGACGAACCAGCCACCCAACACCATCCAGCGATGGTCGACCGCGAACGCGGCCCACCTTTCCACCAGCGGGATCGAGGTCGAAGTTGATGCGTTGGCCATGGGAATGAACCGTGAACTCTTTCTCTGGCGCCCGGAGGCTTTCGGCAAACGTGGCGGTAACGGTATGGTTCGCAGTAGAGTACGAAGTGGAACCGGAGTTCCGCTTCCACGAAAGTAGCGGAAGCATCCTCTCGGCGCAATCAGAAATCTCACGGATAGGGCCGTACTTTTGGGGGAGTCCCATGTCGGAAGCATCCACAGGTCGAAGCGATGCCCGCGCCAACCGGGAAAAGCTGGTGGACGCGGCGCGCGAGCTGTTTGCTGAGCGCGGCATTCAGACAGAAATGAAAGAAATCGCCGACAGAGCTGGCGTCGGTGTCGGCACGCTTTATCGCAACTTCGCAACGAAGGAAGACCTGATTGCCGCCATGATTGCGGACGTCATCTCCGGATTCGATGAGGCCATCGCCCAGGCCGAGGGAATGGCGGACGCGCGCGAGGCGATACTTTGCCTGTTCCGGTTTGGCTGGGAGCTGAGCGAGGAGCACGGCGCATTGATGGAAGTGCTCTTCGCAGCCGGGCACGAGAAGCACGAAGCGGCAGACGGGCTGCACGAGCATGTGCTCCGGATTCTGCAGCGCGGCGTTGAGCAGGGGACGCTTCGCAGCGACGTGCCCCCGGACTTCATGATGAACTTCCTCGATCGCACGATGCCCTTCGTATATCTGGACATGCGAAGAGAGTGGGGAGCCGACCTCACTGCCCGTTACGCCGAGCGCATGCTGCTTTCGGCACTCACCGGGAGTGGCTGGCCGAACGAAGACGGTTCGGCTTAACCGCGAGGATACGGCGAATTGCTATACTTCGCCGATGCTTGCCGTCCCGGGTTCCTGACTTCGGCGTAAGCACCGAGAAAGAGCAGTTGAGGTCACTTGCCGCGTGGAAGAACCCAGAGTCGTCGCCGAACGCATCATCACCAACGTCCAGAGTGTGATTGTTGGCAAAGAGAAGGAATTGCGGCTCGCGGTCACCGCGCTCATGTGCGGCGGCCACATGCTGATCGAAGACGTGCCTGGTGTGGGCAAGACCATGCTGGCACGTGCGCTGGCGGCGTCCACGGGGCTGGCCTTCCGCCGTATCCAGTTCACCCCCGACCTGCTTCCCAGCGATGTGACGGGCGTGTCCATCTACAACCAGAAGAGCGGAGACTTCGAGTTCCGGCCGGGTCCGATCATCGCACAGGTGGTTTTGGCCGACGAAGTGAACCGTGCCACGCCGAAAACGCAGTCGGCACTGCTGGAAGCGATGGAAGAGCGCCAGGTCACAGTTGACGGTGTCACCCACAAGATGCCGGCGCCCTTCATGGTGATGGCCACGCAGAACCCTATCGAGTACGAAGGCACCTTCCCGCTTCCCGAAGCGCAGCTCGACCGCTTCCTCATTCGCATCCAGCTCGGGTACCCCAGCCCCACCGACGAAGTGCTGGTGCTCGACGGTCAACAGAAATCGCACCCGGTGGACCGCATCGAGCAGGTGACGAATGGCCCGGAGATCCTGCAGCTGCAGAGCGCGGTCAAAGAGGTCTACGTGGACCCCATGATTAAGGGCTATATCGTCGCGCTTTCGAATGCGACGCGGGAACACGAATCGGTGTACCTCGGGGCGAGCCCGCGTGGATCGCTGGCGCTCTTCCGCACCGCACAGGCAAAGGCGCTGCTGGAATCGCGGGACTTCGTGACCCCGGACGACGTGAAGGACCTCGCGCTCGTGACCCTGGGGCACCGCGTCATCCTGAGCCCTGGCGCGAAGGTGAAGGGAAGCACAACGGCCGATGTCATCGCAGCGTGCCTGAACCGTGTGCCCGTACCGGGCACACGGGCACGCGCCTAGCGGAAGGGCACTCCACCATGCGACGCCTGTTGCGCAAGCTATTCGGCCCGAATCACCGCACGCTCACGTTCATCGTGATCCTGCTGATTGGGTCGATCGTGATCGCGACCGGCACCGGTTTCTGGCTGCTTTTCCGGCTTGCATACGTCCTGGCGCTGGCAATTCCGATTAGCTGGCTGCTCGCCTGGTATAACACACGAGGGCTGAGTGCCGAGGTGGAACGCCGCACATCGCGCGCGCAGGTCGGACAGGAAGCGCAGGAAGTCATCGAGGTCCGTAACTCGGGTATCTTCCCCAAGCTCTGGTTGGAAGTGGATGACCCGAGCACCATGCCGGGGCACCGTTCGCGCCGCGTGGTGGTCGTCCCGCCGCGTGGTTCCCGTAGCTGGCTGGTGGACACGCCGCTCACTCGCCGCGGCCTCTTCGACTGGGGCCCGCTGCGCATCATGAGCAGCGACCCGTTCGGGCTTTTTCGCAGAACGCGCGAGTTCGGCGGCACGGAGCAACTGCTGGTCTATCCGCCGGTGGTCGACCTGCCGCACTTCCAGGCGCCTCCGGCGAACCTTCCTGGCGAGGGGCGCTTTCGCCGCCGCACGCACTACATCACGCCGAACGCCTCCGGCATTCGCGAATACGCGCCGGGCGACGCCTTCAGCCGCATCCATTGGGCGAGCACCGCGCGCACCGGCCAGATGATGGTGAAGACCTTCGAACTCGACCCCGCGAGCGATGTGTGGGTGATTCTCGACCTCGAAGAGCGCGTTCACGCAGGCGTCGGGGAGGAGAGCACGGAAGAGTACGGGGTTCGCGTCGCGGCCAGCATTGCCCGGCACTACCTGCTCAGCAACCGCTCAGTGGGGCTTATGAGTTTCGGGACGAAGCTCGAAATCGAAGAGCCGGAGCGCGGCGGCCAGCAGCTCACCCGCGTGCTGGAAAGCCTGGCCATGGCTTCGGCCGAGGGCGATGCCCCGCTCGCGAATCTGCTCACGGAAGAACAGCGACGTTTTGGCCGCCACACGACGCTCGTGCTGGTGACGCCTTCGACGGAAGACCGATGGCTGACCGCCATCCAATCGCTTGCGCAGCGGGGAGTGCGCGTCGCGGTTGTGCTGCTTGACCCCAGTACCTTCGGGAGCAAGAACTCGCCGTTGATGCTGTTCGGCGAGCTCACAGCGAGTAACATTATGACGTACGTGGTCGGTCGTGGGGACGACTTGAGCCTGGCGCTAAGCGCCACCACAGGAGTATCCGCATGGCAGGACTAAGCCCCACCCTGGAACGAGCTCGAGAGAAGACGGTCACGCGGCCAGCGCGCGCGAAGCGGACCGGACCGCGCCTCTTGATGAGCTGGGAGGATTGGCTCACCCTCTTCGCGGTTTCGCTCGTGTTCCTGAGCCTTGCCGGATCGCTGCAGGGCGCGAACCTTGTCCGCAACATGCCACCGATGATCCCAACGGCCATGGGCGCGATGCTGCTGGGGCTATTCGCCGCGCGCATCCAATCGACACAGGCGATCATTCACGTTGGCGGGCTGCTGCTCGGCTCACTCGTGGTTCTGCTGGCGGTGCAGGGCTACGCAGACGGCGCAACTATCCAGGACCGCATCGTCGATATCCGCATCCGCATGCAGGAATGGTTCGCCATCGTCCGCGCGGGTGACATCAGCAACGACAACCTGCCCTTCGTCCTCCTCATCCACAGCCTGACCTTCCTTGCTGCGTACTTTGGCACCTGGGCCACCTACCGCTGGCACACGCCGTGGATCGCGGTGCTCCCCGCCGGGCTTTTCCTGCTCATCAACATCAGCCTGCTTCGCGGCCAACCGAGCACGGCGTTCGTCTTCTACCTGTTTGGAGCACTGCTGTTGGTGGCGCGCATGCACCTGCAGAAGCGGCAGGCCACCTGGCGGCGCAACGGCATCGAGTACCCGGAATTCATCAGCCTCAGCGTTGCGCAACTCACCGTGACGCTCGCCGCCGGCCTGATGATCGCGGCCTGGCTGGTGCCGCTCGGTACACAGGCGCGAGTAGTGGAAAGTGCCGTCTCCACGGCCATGAAGCCGGTGAACAGCCAGACAGACTTTTTCGTTCGCATGTTCCACAACCTCGATGCGAGCCGCAGCGGCAACTTCCACAGCTACGGCGATGTCCTGCCGATTCGCGGCGACGTGAGCCTTGGCAGCCGTGAGCTGTTTCGGGTACAGGGGCTTGTCGACGGGCTGAGCGACGAACAACTGCGGCTGCTCCGAGGCGCAAGCTACGACGAGTACACGGGCGTAGGCTGGCGCGCCACCGACCGCGAACGTCTGCGCATTGATGGTGGTGGCACCGCGGTAACGCAGGACGCCGCCTATCAGAAGCGGGAATTCCGCAGCCTCGACTTCACGATCACGAGCGGCGAAAGCACGGTCTTTTTCGAAGGGTCGGCATTCGGCACCAACCTGGATTCGAGCGTCGAAGTCCCGGATGCATTCTCGGCCGATGTGGAACATGTGCGGTCGCGCCGGGGGCTGCGCGAAGGCGACAGCTATAGCTCCGTCGGCACCGTGAGCTTCGCCACCGCCGACGATCTCCGGCTTTCTGGCACCGACTACCCGGACTGGGTTATGGAGCGCTACCTCCAATTGCCAGCCGAACTGCCGGACCGCGTCTTCGAACAAGCGTTTCAAATCTCTGGCGGCGCCGCCACGCCATTCGACAAAGCAGTAGTGCTCGAAGAATACCTGCGAACCTTCCCCTACGACCTCGAAGTGCCCGCGGCTCCCCCCGGACGCGACCCGGTTGACTACCTGCTCTTCGACCTCCAGCGCGGCTACTTCGACTACATGTCGAGCGCCATGGCCGTGATGCTGCGAACGCAGGGTGTGCCTGCGCGCGTGGCTGTGGGCTACGCCGTGGACCTCGACGACCCGGACAGCCGCTTGACGGGCGCGTACGCCATCCAGCGCAACGACGCGTACTCGTGGGTCGAGGTGTTCTTCCCTTCCTACGGATGGATCGCGTTCAACCCGACGCAGGACCGGCCCGCGACATCAGGTTCGGGCGGCGGGACGCTGCCGGACCAGACGGACATCGGCCAGTTCCCCATCACCGAACCGATTCTCGATGACCTCTTCGACGACCTTGGCGGAGAATTCCCAATCGGTAGCGGTACCGGGGGCGCGTTGCAGACCCAACCGAACGTCCAGGGCGCTGGCTTCCCGTGGTGGGTGGTTTGGACACTGCTCGGCGCCATGGCCGCCGCGGCAGCAATTGTTGGCGCGGGCATGGTGAGTTGGAACTGGGGACTTGGAAACCTCGAAGCACGCGCTCGGCTCTGGGCCAAGGCACAGCGGCTTGGCGGCTGGGCCGGCATGGGCACCCGCGACGAGGAAACCCCGCGCGAATGGTCGCGGCGCATGGGCCAGGCGGTCGGCCAGGAAGAGGCGGCGGTGAATCTCGCCTCCGCCTACGAGGAATCTCGCTACGGTCGGCCGGACCTCCAGCGGATCGAAGAGGCCGAGGCCACGGAGGCCTATCGCCAGATCCGAAGCTCACTCCTGCGTCGCATCGTGCGGCGCAGGGAACAACTGCCGGAGACTCCGCCGGAGGAGCCCCGGACCGGTCCGAAGCTCGACCATTGAAACTCGCGCCTGTCGTGGCCGAGACGCGTCTCGGGTGGACGGGAGTGGCACTGGACGAAGCCGGGGCCATTCGCCGTGCAACCCTGTTCCGGGACGACCGGGAAACCGTTCTCCGGGAGTTGGCCTGCGACGCTGCGTCCGATTGTGAGCATCCCCGGAGCCGTGAAGTGGTATCCGCTCTTGAACGCTATACCGCAGGCGACCGGACCGCGCTCGAAGACTTCCCTGTGAATCTTGAGGCGCACCCGGACCTCCAATCGCGCGCATGGCTGGCGTTGCGCACCATCCCGGCCGGCGAGACGCGCAGCTACGGCTGGCTCGCGGAGAAGCTCGGCCAATCGCGCGGCTCGGCGAGGGCCATCGGCGCGATGATGGGCGACAACCCCATCCCGCTCTGGCTGCCCTGCCATCGCATCATCGCCAGCGACGGCACCCTTGGTGGCTTCGGCGGCGGGTTGGCGATGAAGGTGCAGCTCCTGGAGCTCGAAGGCGCGCTGCCGCAGAGGATGCTGTAGTGGCAGCCGAGCCTGTCACGCTAAGCACGGAACGGCTCGTCCTCCGCCCCTACCGTTTCGACGACCTCGACGACTTGCTTGTGTATGCGCAGGACGAGCTCTGGTCGCAGTTCATGCCGGTGCCACAGGCCTACAAACGCGCCGACGGCGAGCAGTGGATCGCGCGGGCTGTTCTGAACGATTGGGACGTAGAGCCTACTTGGGCACTGGAGTTCGAAGGCCGTTGCTCTGGGGGCGTCTCAGTTCGCCCCGACCGTACACACGGGACGGCGGAGTTCGGGTATTCGCTAGCACCAGCGCTCTGGGGCAGGGGGCTGGTTCAGGAGGCGATGGTCGCTGCGTTGGACTGGGCATTCCCGCACTTCGAGTTGGAGAGGGTCTGGGCGCGCACGGATGCCGAGAACCGGCAGAGCTGGCGCGTGATGGAAAAGCTAGGAATGCAGCGCGAAGCTCACCTCCGCAGTCATCGCGTGCTACGCGGCGAACGGCGGGACGAAGTCGTGTACGGAATACTGCGCGAGGATTGGGAGAAGCGCTCACAAACGTAGAGGGACCGCGCCGTGGTAGCGCGGCCCCTCTCTGACGGGTTGGCGAGAAGTTGTGCCTAGGCTTCCTTCCACGACTTCATGAGGTGGGTGTAGGGGAAGAATGCGCTTGGGCGGTAGTTCTGCACCTTCGGGTCCCAGAAGTAGCTCCGGGTGTCGGTGCTGAAATACACCTCGTACTGCTCTTCGGCACAGATCTGTTCGATTTCGCGAATGGTCTCGAGCCGGGCTTCGAAATCGAACTCGGCCCGCTGCTTGTCGAGCAGCACTTCAAGTTCGGGATTGTCCACGTAGCTGAGGTTGATGCGCGCGCGAGTGCCGCCCGCGAACGAAAGGCGCTCGGTGAGGTAATCGAGGAAGTAGGCAACGGCGCGGGGGCTGTGGCCCAGGCCTTCGTACTGCCCCTGGTAGGTGGTGGAGATGTACTGCGCATAGGGCGCGGGCCGGTCTTCGATGTTGAAGCCAACTTCGCGCAGGGATGCCTGGGCGAGCGTGGCGGTATCAACGTAGGCCTGCTGATAGACCGCGGCATCGGCATGGTCCCAGGTGGTTGAAATGGTCTCTCCGGCGCCTAGCGCCGCGTCGAGCAACGCGCGGGCCTCCGTTGGGTTGTAGTCCCAGTACTTCGAGGTGTCGCCGAGGTCGGCAACCTGCGTCGCGAAGGGATAGCCAACAAAGACGATCTGGTCGGGAACTCCCTCGCCGTTGGCGACGGCGTCGCGGATGGCCGCACGGTTGATTCCCATGGACATAGCCTGGCGGACACGCTTGTCGTTGAACGGCGGGCGATCGGTACGCATATAGATGTAGCCGCCGATCCCCTGCTGTTCATCGAACATGGCATCGGGCCGCTGGGCCTTGATGCTATCGCGCTCCTCGGCGAGGTGAATCCAGGTGAGGTCCACCTGTCCCGAAAGGAACTGGGCGACGCGCTGCGTCTGGTCCGTGACGATGAAGGCCGTCGATTCATCGACGTAGGGGTACGGGGCGTCGTAGTACTCGCGGTTGGCGCGCCACTTCAGGCTAACGCCGGTTTCAAAGGACTCATGAATAAAGGGGCCACTGCCAACCATGCGCGTCTTAGCTTCGTCGGTTTCGGCGTGTTCGCGCGGCGAAATGTAGGCGCCGAGATTCCCACCGGCGATCTGGATCATGTCGGCATAGGGGACCCGGGTGTGGATGGTGACCGTCTGGTCGTCGGGCGTATCGATACGCTCGACGGTCGACCATATCGACTTGTGAACCGACGCTTCGAATTCCTTGTAGCGAAGGATGGCGTAGGCCACGTCCTCCGACGTGACGGCACGACCGTTCGTGGGGTCGACGTCGTGGAACTTCGCGTTTTCCTTCACCTTGAATGTCCAGGTGAGGTTGTCGGGTTGTTCCGGCATGGTCTGCGCCAGGTCAACCTCCATGGAGAAGTCCGTGGGCTCCACTTCGGGCACGCCAGTGCGGAAACGGAGGAGCTTGCTGATGCTCATGCCGTTCACATAGGACGTGAGGAAGCTGGTGACGGTGTACGGATCCACTCCGGGAGGCGCCGTGGAAATCAGCCAGCTAAGGGCGCCACCGGTCCGGATCTCCGATGCCGGTGTTGGTGACGCTTCGGGCCTTGGTGTGTTGGTAGGCAGCAATCCTTGCGGTGTGTTCGTCGGGTCGCCACCGTTGCCATTTCCGTTGTCGTCGTCATCGCCCCCACAGCCGACAAGGGCCAGTGCGGACGCACCCAGGGCTGTGCCAGCCGATCCGCGGAGGACCGTCCGGCGGTTGAGGGGCTTCTTCAGCCAATAGTTGGTTGGGCGTTCGTTCATTTCCCAATTCCCTCCTGTTCACGAGCCTGCTGGCCCGGAAAACACAGTGCTATGAGGTCCCGCGCAGTCGCGGATCCAGGACGTCGCGAAGGGCGTCTCCAAAGAGGTTGAATGACAGGACCGCGAC
>CAZDZP010000068.1:0-11163 GCA_964509855.1 uncultured Anaerolineaceae bacterium
GGCATCACCCTGGCGATCTGCCCTCCAAAGCGGACATTAACTCTGGCGATTCACACCGCGGTTAAGGCCAACAGAGGGCCTTCCCCGGAGGCATAGGTGTCGCAGTTATGCTCCAATCGGTGGGCTTCGGTCGCGTCGGCGATGGAGCGGAACTGGTCGATGGATCGCATTTGGTCACTGATCCAACGTTGCGCCTCGAGGTCCGATGTCGGTTCGGGCGTCGTCATGGCGCAGAATCCGGGACCCACCCGTCCTCGCATCGCTCCCTGTAATGACGCATAGCTGCATCCTACTTGCTGAATCACGACCGCGACCAAACAGTCCGCAAGAAAATGCGTTCAGCATGGACCGTCCCTCGGAGCGGCCTATTCGCTGCCTTAACGCCGCGCCGCCGACCGTGAAGCGCCGTCTCACACTGCCGTCCGTTCCCCGTTACGGGACCGTTCGGACCCGATAACATGATCTGGAGGCCTTTTCCGTGAGGCTAAGGAAATGCCATCGTTCGCTCATCTCGCACACCAAACACCTCCAGGTAGGACCATATGACTTCCACTGAATCACCCGCCGTTGCCGACCCGGCGAAGACCGAGAATTTCGACGTGCTCATCGTCGGAGCAGGCATTTCTGGCGTCGGCGCCGCCTACCACCTGGCGCACCAGCGGCCGGGCACCAGCTTCGTTGTGCTCGAAGCCCTCGACAACTTTGGTGGCACGTGGTGGACCCACAAGTACCCCGGCATCCGCTCCGATAGCGACCTCCACACGTTTGGCTACCGCTTTAAGCCGTGGGTAGGTGCGCCCATCGCAACGGCCGACGAAATCCTCACCTACATGGGAGAGGTCATCGAAGAGAACGACCTCGCGAAGCACATTCGCTACAACCACAAGATCACCAACGCCAGCTGGTGCAGCGAAGACAACCGCTGGACTATCGAAGCCACCGACTCTGAATCAGGCGAGACGAAGCGCTTCACCGCGAACTTCCTGTGGATGTGCCAGGGCTACTACCGCCACTCCGAGGGCTACACCCCCGAATGGCCCGGCACCGAAGACTACAAAGGCCAGATCATCCACCCGCAAACCTGGCCGCAGGACCTCGACTACGCGGGCAAGAACGTCCTCGTCATCGGTTCCGGGGCCACGGCTGCGACGCTCGTGCCGGCAATCGCGAACGAATGCGCGCATGTGACGCTGCTCCAGCGTTCGCCCACATACTTCATTCCCGGTCGCAATCGCAACGACCTGGCCGAGACTTTGCGCGAACTCGACATCGATGAAACGTGGATCCACGAAATCGTCCGCCGCAAGATCCTCCTCGACCAGAACACCTTCACGAAGCGCACCTTCGAAGACCCGGAAACCGTCCGCGACGAGCTCATCGCCGGCGTGAAGGCCTACCTCGGCGACGAGTTCGACGTCGAAACGCACTTCACGCCCAGCTATCGTCCCTGGCGCCAGCGCGTCGCATTCGTCCCCGATGGCGACATCTTCCGCGGCATCCGCGCCGGCAAAGCCTCGATCGTCACCGACCACATCGAACGCTTCACCGAGAAGGGCATCCTGCTGAAGTCCGGCCAGGAGTTGGAAGCCGACATCATCATCACGGCCACCGGCTTCAACCTGAATGTGCTCGGCGACATCAACTTCGAAATCGATGGCAAGCCAATGGTGTTCTCCGACACCGTCACCTATCGCGGGATGATGTTCACCGGCGTCCCGAACCTGCTCTGGGTGTTCGGCTACTTCCGCGCCAGCTGGACGCTCCGCGCCGATCTCCTAGCCGACTTCGTCTGCCGGCTCCTCGCGCACATGGAGAAGAAGGGCGCGAAACGCGTCGATGTCCAACTTCGCCCCGAAGACGAAGGCATGGAACTCCTCCCCTGGATCGACCCGGAGAACTTCAACCCCGGCTACCTCATGCGCGGCATGGACCTTCTGCCTAAGCGTGGCAGCAAGCCGGAGTGGCAGCACACACAGGACTACTGGAACGAAAAGGACGACATCCCCGCAATCGACCTCGATGGCCCTGAGTTCGCCTACAGCTAGGCGCACGCGCTCCGTTACCTGGAATACACCGAAATGGCCCCGGTTCTCCCCGGGGCCATGCGGTTTACTTTGCCTCACATAAACGACCGTTCCGTAATCCGGGGCACACATCTCGTATGATGGAACCTATTGCGGAGCCGTGTGCCTCCAATGCAGCGCGTTCCGCCGGCAGTTTGAGAGAGACGAGGAACCTGAGTGACCATAGCGACAGAGAAGAAGACCGAGCAGTTTGACGCGATCATCGTGGGTGCGGGTGCAGCCGGGCTGTGCATGCTCCACCGCCTGCGCGGGCTCGGTATGAACGTAACCGTGATAGAGGCCGGCGACGGCGTTGGTGGAACCTGGTATTGGAATCGCTACCCCGGCGCCCGCTGCGACGTAACCAGCGTCGAGTACTCCTTCAGCTTTTCCAAGGAACTTGAACAGGAATGGAACTGGTCCGAACTCATGGCTCCCCAGCCAGAGATTGAGCAGTACATGAACCACGTCGCCGATCGCTTCGACCTGCGCCGCGACATCCGTTTCAACACCCGCGTGACGAACGCCGACTGGGACGATGGCTCCCAGTCGTGGTCCGTGAAGACCGACAGGGGCGACACCTACGTCTCCCGCTTTTGCATTATGGCCACCGGCTGCCTTTCGTCGCCGATCAAGCCTGACATAAAGGGCATCGACTCCTTCAAGGGCCAGTCGATCCAGACGAGCATGTGGCCCAAGGACGGCGTTGAGCTCGAAGGCAAGCGTGTGGCCCTCATCGGCACCGGCTCCTCCGGCGTGCAGTCCACCCCGGAAATTGCCAAGATCGCGAAGCAGCTCACCGTCTTCCAGCGCACCCCCACCTACACGTGGCCCTCCATGAACCGTCCGCTTACCCCGGACGACATCGCCAAAGTGAAGTCGAACTACAGCGCGATGCGCGAAACGCAGCGCTCCTCGCGCGTGGGCATTTCCGGCACCTTCAACGGCGCCCTGCTGGAGCCGCCGACCGCCAAGCTTATGGACCTTTCCGAAGAAGAGCGCCGTGCCGGGCTCGAGCAGTTTGGCTTTGGCGTGACCCGGATGTTCGCCGACATCGCCACCGACATGGAAGCGAACAGCATCGCCCGCGACATGTACGCGGAAATGGTGCGCCGCGTCGTCACCGATCCCGAAACAGCTGAAGCCCTGACCCCCACCGACTATCCCATCGGCTGCAAGCGTTCGGTGGTCGACCAGGACTACTTCATCACCTTCAATCGCCCCAACGTGAAGCTCGTCGACCTCCGCAAGGAGCCCTTCGAAGAAGTCACCGAGAAGGGCATTCGCACCAGCGAAGGCGAGTACGAGTTCGACATAATCGTCTATGCCACCGGCTTCGATGCCATGACGGGCGCGCTGCTGAAGATGAACATCACCGGCCACAACGGCCGCCCGCTCGCCGAAAAGTGGGCAGCAGGTCCACGGAACTACCTTGGCCTCATGGCGCAGGACTTCCCGAACCTGTTCACCATCACCGGCCCCGGCAGCCCCTCGGTGCTTAGCAACATGCTCGTCTCTATCGAGCAGCACGTTGACTGGATCACCGACTGCCTCAGCTATCTCAAGGCGCACGACAAGAACGTCATCGAGCCCACGCTCGAAGCCGAGGACGGCTGGGTCGACCACGTCAACACCGTTGCCGACGGCACGATGTACACCGCCCCGAGCTGCAACTCCTGGTATCTCGGCGCGAACGTCCCTGGCAAGACTCGCCAGTTCATGCCGTACATCGGCGGCGTTGGCACCTACCGTCAGAAGTGCGACGAAGTTGCATCGAACGGCTACGAAGGCTTCGTTCTCACCGAAGCTGCGTCGCCTGCCGTCGTGTAGCCCTCGCCACTCCGCACGAAAACTCGAACGCCGGCTCTCCCCCGTGAGATGCCGGCGTTTGGCATTCTGTGAAGTTCTGAGCATGGGGACTTCGAATCTCCACGCGTTCGTACTAGACTTGACGTAACGGAGGCGTAGCCATCGCGGCATGGAGGAAAAGCCGTGCCTCTCGCTAACAAGGACTTCCTGACGGTAGCCGAGCACCGCGTGCTCGCATGTCTCGCGGACGGTCGCACGAACGAGGAGATAGCCTCGCTCCTCTCCGTTTCGCCCAACACTGTGCACACCCATGTGGCCCACATTCTCCACAAGCTCGACGTGTCATCCCGCCGCCGGGCCGGTCGCATCTTCCGCGCTCTGGATGGGCTTGACGCCGAGCTCTCGCTGGCCCTCCAGCAACAAGACGGGGTCTTGTCCCGCGGCATCATCGACTTGTTACAGCGCCTCGACGTCGATTCGGTTGAAGAAGCCGTGCGCCTTTACCGCTCGGTAGTCACCCGTAGCGGGTGACGACGCCGCCATTCCCCTGCCCAAACATGCTCCGTGGTTCTTTCTCTCCGCCTGCCCCTGCCAGGTGAGTCCAGCACGCGCGCCCAGCTTGCGAAGCGGGGGAGGTTTGTCCATCGCACGGTCCAAACCGCGGATTCCCAACCCGTCCGAATTGTTGATTCGACTCACCAGCTGTGAGAGGAGATACCCATGCCAGCTGTAGCGGATGCTGAACAGGCCGCGAAGTACTACTACGCCGATGGCGAAAAGATCCCCCTGGAACTTTCCACCCACTTTGTCGCACTTCGCACAGACGACGCCGAAAGCGTTGCGTCATCCATGTCGTCGCGAGCGTCGAACGTCCACGAACCGGCCCAGGTCTTCGCACTTCCAGACCTCAATCTGGTTGTGCTCGCGGTCGAAGGCAACGGGGCGGCGCCGCAGGCCGCGGCAATGGCCGGGACCGAAGCCGGCCCCACCGTCTACGAAGCCGCTGTTCCCGACTATGCCGCCCAGTCCGAAGCTCTCATCGACATCGGCGAAGTGATCGTAAAGATGCGAGACGGCGCGTCGGAATCCGACCGCGAAAAGCTCTTCAAGAAGCATCGGCTCGAGGTTCTGCAGTCGGACTACCCGGAACCCGGAGCGTTCCTCCTGAAGACAGCGGGGTCCAACGGTTCTTCGGTGGACATCGCCAATGCCCTTCACGAGGAAGAGGCTGTCGACTACGCGGCGCCAAACTTCGTGCGCCTGAACGCAAAACTCGAGGCGTCGAACCTCTCCGCAGTGATGGACGCCCCAGCACCCGCGGAGGCCGAAGCCAGCGAAGAGCCCGCCGATGCCGGCCCGGCGTTCACGCCCAACGACCCTGCCTTTGCCTCGCAATGGGGCCTCCACAAGATTCGCGCACCACTTGCGTGGGACATCTCCCGTGGCAACCCCGGCATTTCCATCGCCATCGTCGACGAAGGCGGCGCCGCCCACGAGGACTACGTGCTCGCCCCTGGTTGGGACGCGCGGTTCAACGACCCCGACCCCACCCCCAACCCCGCTGATGGCCACGGAACGGCTTGCGCTGGCATCGCCGCCGCGACCGCGAACAACGGCCGCGGTGGCGCCGGTGTCGCTCCCGACTGCAAGATTCGCCACATCCGCATCGCGTACGGCATCGGTGGCGGCTACTGGTCCACCACCGATGCGATCATCGCGGCCGGCGTGCGCAAGGCCGTCGACCTCGGTGCGGACGTTCTCTCCAACTCCTTCGGCAGCGGACCGAGCACCGCCGTCACGAACGCCTTCAAGTACGCCCAGACCAACGGTCGCGGTGGCAAGGGCGCCCCGTGCGCTGCCGCAACCGGCAATGGCGACGTTGGCACCGTTGGATATCCAGCGCGCCTGTCTCCTGACATCCGAGGTTTCATGGCCGTTGGTTCCAGCAACCAGTGGGACCAGCGCAAGAGCAGGACCAGCCTCGACGGCGAGACGTGGTGGGGTTCGAACTATGGACCGCAGGTCGACGTCGTAGCCCCCGGCGTGAAAATCTATACCACTGACATCATGGGCAGTGGTGGGTATTCGAGCGGCAACTACACGCCGACTTTTAATGGCACCTCGTCCGCGACTCCCCACGTCGCGGGGCTTATGGCGCTCATCCTCTCGGTCGACCCGGACCTCCGCTCGTGGGAAGTCGAAGAGATAATCAAGATGACCGCGCGCGACCTCGGTTCCGCCGGCCGCGACAACCACTTCGGCTTTGGCCGAATCGATGCCCGCGCTGCGCTCGAGGCCGCTTCCAAGATCTGGTACCAGTTCCAGGTCACCCCGGTGTTCCTCGGGGCCGGCAGGGAATGCTTCATCCGCGTCAACATCCGGATGTACAACCCCGGTATCAACACCGTCAGACTCAACGGGCTCACCTTCCGTTCGCACACACCGACCGGTGGGCTGCTCGACCAGTTCATCTTCCAGCCAAACCCGGGTCCCGTACTCCAGCCGCGGAGCGGGCACGAGGTACGCTTTAGGAACGTCCTTCTTCGCGCCAACGGCAACCAGTCCAGTTGGAGCTTCCGCTGGTCGGCGAACTGGGGCTACACCTATTGGCGTCCTTCTGCTCCCGTGCTGCCACTCGGCGCACCGGAAGTTCCCATGGATGGAGCGCTCGACGAAGCATTCGCACGAACCGAAACGTCGGTGACCGTCGAAGGGCAGGACCAGGGTTCATCGCCGACATTCGGTGCCCTCGCCGATGCGGATTCAGTGGTTGCCGCGCAAAACGGCGCGTTGCCTGGTCATGCGAACGCCGGTGATTCCGTCACCATCGACAGGGCTGCGAGAACCATCACGGTGGTCATTCGCTAATGGCTCGTCCGGTCTGAAGTGGGGCCGCCCAACGCCGGGCGGCCCCACTTCTATCGCCTCCTCCCCAGTTGACACTGTCAGTGCCAATACGTAGCCTCAACGCCATCGTCCACCGGCGCATGCCGGCATACTGGACCGTGGGCCTGCCTTGAACGCGATCTGTGACCTCTTCTCCATCCGTTACCCCCTCGTCATGGGCGCCGTCGCCGCGCAGCCGAAGCTTGGCATCGCCGTCTCCGAAGCTGGTGGTCTTGGCACCATCGCCGGTGCTGGTGCATCGCCCGACCAGCTGCGGGAACGCATCCGTGCCTTCCGCGCCGCCACGTCGAATCCTTTCGCCGTGAACTTCCCCATCGCCCTCATGCCCGCCGACCAACTCGAAGCCAAGGTCGGCATCTGCATCGAAGAGGGCGTCTCCTCCGTCATCACTTCCGCAGGGAGCCCAAAGGTTGTAACCGGTCGGCTGAAGGAAAACGGGATCCGTGTCGCCCAGGTGGTGGCCACTACCTACCACGCCGAAAAGGCCGCCGAAGCGGGCGTCGACGCCATCATCGCCGAGCCCGTGGAATCGGGCGGCTACCGCGGCGACAACGAGGTGAGCATGATGGTGCTCATCCCCTCTATACGCCGCGCGCTCCCCGGCATGCCCCTCGTCGCGGCCGGTGCGGTCGCCGATGGCCATGGAATTGCCGCCGTCTTCGCGCTCGGAGCCGATGGCGTGCAGCTCGGCACCCGGCTCGTCGCCACCACCGAATCCGAACTCCCCGAGCACTACGGGAAGCTCATCCTCGCCGCGAACGACGTTTCCACGGCGTCCGCCGAAGGCCGCATTCGCCCGCGCGTCGCCAAGGCGGAGTTCGCCGAATCGGTGCTGGGCGAAAAGAAGCGCGTGCAGATGGGCCAGGTCTCGGCGCTCATCAACGACATCTCCCCGGTCGCCGAGGTCATCGAGCGCATCTTCCGCGAAGCTGGCGAAGTCGCCGCCGCCGATGCCGCCGCCCTGGCATCGTTCGCGACAGAGCGCGTGTAGCACTACCCCTGGCTGTTCACCCCACGCGCCGAACCTTGCACAGGCTGCGTAGTTCCGTTGGCGGCGACATGTGGCGGCCGCGAATGGTGTACGACACCTCGCCGACGTACATATCGCCCTTCGAGTCGACGGCGATCCCGTGCGGCGCGATGAACTTGCCAGGCGTCGACCCTTCTTCCGCGTCGCCGAATCGCCCGAGCAACTTCCCCTCCGGGCTGTAGATGCTCACCCGGTGGCCGTAGCCTGGGCAGTCCTTCACCAGGTCCACGCCGTTCAGTTCGCCGATGTACAGGTTGCCGTCCGGACCAATGGTCAGCCCGCAGGGCCGGTGGACGTTGTTCCACACCGCCTGCAGGTTACCCTCGGTATCGAAGACCTGGATGCGGTGCGCCTCCCGGTCGGCGACATAAATGTTCTCGCTCGTGTCGATGGCGATGTTGTGGGGGATCATGAACTGGCCGGGGTCGATGCCCGGTTCGCCCCAAGACTTCACCAGCGTCCCGTCGGGCGTGTACTTGTGGACCCGCGCGTTCGCGTACCCGTCACTGATGTAGATGTGCCCCGTCCTATGCGAAACCGCTGCCTGCGTGGGCCGCGAAAATGGCAGCCCGCTCCATCGCGGCGAAGGTTCGTTCGGCGTGCCGATTGTCATCAGTAGTTCGCCTTCCGGCGTCCACTTGGTGATGGTGCTGCTGCCGTCGTCGGTCGCGTAGAGCATCCCGTCCGGCCCCACGATGATCCCGTGTGACCGCGCGGTGAACGTGCCCTGTCCGAACGTGTAGAGGAACTTCCCATCGCTATCGAATACCACCACCGGGTTTTCGGTGTTTCGGGTCAACGCGTACACCCGGTCGTTCGCATCGACCGCCACCCCTGCGGTTTCGTTCAGCCGCATCCCCGCAGGCAGCTGCTCCCAGTCTGAAAGGCCTTCGAATTGCATAGTGGTTTCGGTTGTCGTCATGGCTTAACCCTGCCCCGGGACTTTCGGCGCAGCTTCGTCGCCGGTGTAGATGCCGCGTCCGGTGAGTTCGCGCCAGTGCGTGTGCGCCAGCGTATGCATCATGAACACCGTCTGCATGGCGTCCCACTGGCCCTGCGCGTCCATCGACCGGTTTATGGCTTCCTTCGTCAGCTTCAACCCGAACGACGGCTTCTCCGCGATGCGCCGCGCCATCGCCTCGCTGAACTCCCGCAGTTCGCCCAGCGGCACCACGTGGTTCACCATCCCCAGCCGGTGCGCGTCCTCCGCCGAAACCCAGTCAGCGGTGTAGAGCATCTCCCGCGCCTTGCGGTGCCCCAACTCCCACGGGTGTGCGAAGTACTCGACGCCGGGGATACCCCAGCCCACCACAAGGTCACGGAATTCGGCGTTGTCGGCAGCGATGATGATGTCCGAAATCCACGCCAGCATGAGTCCGCCCGCGATGGTCTTTCCCTGCACCTCGGCGATGACGGGCTTGGGGATGTTGCGCCAGCGGTGGCACATCTGGATGTAGATTTCCTCTTCGCGCGCCATCGCACCCTCAGCGCCGGGCTGGTCGAAGGAGCCCCAGGTGCCGACCGGGGTGAATTCGCCCAGCGGCTTGCCCGAGCCCTTCATGTCGTGACCCGCGGAGAAGTGCGGCCCTTCGCCCGAAAGGATGATCACCTTCACGTCGTCGCTCTGGGCGGCGCGGTCGAAGGCGGCGTTGAGGTCGTAGGTCAGTTGCATGTTCTGCGCGTTCCGCGCCTCGGGCCGGTTCATGGAAATGCGCGCGATCTCGGGCGTGATCTCCGTATAGAGCACCGTTTCGTAGTTCGTGTCTGGCATGGCTTTGCCTCCTTCGCGGGTCATGCCGGCAGCGATTGCCGTTGTGCTGCGCACACTACCGAAAATTTGCCCGCCCTTCCCAGAAGCAATCGCTGTTCGGCCCATTCAACTTTGGAACCGCGTAGCATCGCCGCATCACATCCCAAACCCGAAAGGAGCACCAATGACCGAATACGACAACGTCGTGGTCGAAGTCGAAGACACCGGCGTCGCTACCGTCACCCTCAACCGCCCGGAGAAACTCAACGCGATTAGCGAAGGACTCCGCAACGACCTCGAGGCTGCCCTGCGCGAACTCAACCCGGGCGACGCCGTCCGCGTCATCCGCCTGAAGGCTGCAGGCCGCGCCTTCTGCGCCGGCTACGACCTCACCCCCGGCCAGCGCCGCAATACGTCCACGAACGCGCCTTCGGGCACGCAGGCATGGCAGCTCGGCGAATCCCGCGTCGCTCGCGACCGCGAGGGCCTGCGCGAATCCATCGACCGATGGCTGTGGATGTGGTCCTACCGCAAGCCAATCATCGTCCAGGTGCAGGGCTACTGCCTCGCCGGCGGCAACGACCTCGTCGGCGCCTGCGACATCATCTTCGCCGCCGAAGGGGCGACCTTCGGGCACCCGGCCTCGCGCGCCCTCGGTATCCCGCCGACGCTCGGCATGTGGCCCGCGAAAATCGGCATGCTCAAGACGAAGGAGCTGCTCTTCAGCGGCGACACCATCACCGCCGCCGAAGCGCTGCAGGTCGGCATGGTCAACCGCGTCGTCCCCGACGATAAGCTCGACGAAGAGACCCTGGCATGGTGTCGGCGCATCGCCCAGGTGCCGCTCGACGCGCTCAGCGTGCACAAGCACGTCACCAACCGTTGGTTCGAAATCGCTGGTCTCCGCACCGCCGCGGCGGAAGGCGCCGAGTTCGATTCCATCTACCACGAGACGGGCTCGTTCAGGGAATTCGGCCGCATCGCTTCCGAAGAAGGGCTGAAGGTGGCGCTGGCCTGGCGCGACCGTCCCTTCCATGACGGTCACGGCGCTCGCTAGCCTCACGTCCATTCGTGCTGCTTACAGGCCCATGAAGCCGTGCCATCGCGCTGGCGTTATGGGCTTGCTCCTTCTGCAAGCCATCGCCGCGGCTGATATAACTGCGGTCGCATCAACTCGAACACCGGGAGACAACCATGAATGTCAACGAAGCCATTGTCGAAGTCCTGAAGCGCGAAGGCGTCGACTTCATCGTCGGCTATCCCGTGAACCCGATTATCGAGGAAGCCGCCCGGCGCGACATCCGCACCGTCATCGTCCGCCAGGAACGCACGGGACTCCACATGGCCGATGCTTATGCGCGCCTCACCTCTGGCGAACGCTTCGGCGTCTTCGTAATGCAGCACGGCCCGGGCGCCGAAAACGCCTTCGGCGGCGTCGCCCAGGCCTACAGCGAATCCGTCCCGCTGTTGGTCATGCCCGCGGGCTACCCGCGCCGCATTGCCGAGGTCGACCCGAACTTCTCCAGCGCCCTCAACTTCAAGCACGTCGCCAAGATCAGCGAGCGCGTGCTCACGGCCGACTCCATCGGCGAGGTGATGCGCCG
>CAZDZP010000069.1:0-11151 GCA_964509855.1 uncultured Anaerolineaceae bacterium
GCGAAAAGCCCGAGATAGCCGCATTCCGCGACGAAGTTCGAGACTTCATCGCCAACGAACTCGAACCCGGCGAACGTGACATCGCCCGTGGCGGCGAAGATTCGTGGGAGAAGACGCAGGGCGTGCGCAAGAAGCTCACCGCCAAGGGTTGGACCGCGATGGCCTGGCCGCAGGAGTACGGCGGCCAGGGCGCCCCCATCCGCAAGCAGGCCGTGTTCAACGAAGAACTCGCCTACAACCGCGTGCCCGGCCCGGACTTCATCGCGACGAACTACGTCGGCCCAACGCTCATGCTTTACGGCACCGAGGCCCAAAAGCAGCGCTTCCTGCCGCCTATCCTCCAATGCGAAGAGGTGTGGTGCCAGGGCTACAGCGAACCGGGCGCGGGCAGCGATCTCGCCTCGCTCCAGACGAGGGCGGTGGTTGATGGCGACCAGTTCATCCTCAACGGTCAGAAGATCTGGACCTCCAACGCACACCGTTCCGACTGGATGTTCATCCTCGTCCGCACGGACCCGGACGCGCCTAAGCACAAGGGCATCAGCTACCTGCTCGTCGACATGAAGACCCCGGGCATCGAAGTGCGGCCGCTCATCAACATGGCCGGCGGCCACGAGTTCAACGAAGTCTTCCTCAACGACGTCGCCGTCCCGCGTGAAAACCTGGTTGGCGAACTCAACCGCGGCTGGTACGTCGGCATGGCCACGCTCGACTTCGAGCGCTCGGCGATTGGTGCCGTCGCCTCGGTCCGCCGCGAACTCGAGGAGCTGGTCGAGGACATCGGCAAGGCCGGCAAGACCATCGAAGGTGCCGCGAAGGCGGAGCTGGTGGACCGGCTCATCGAAGCCTCGGTGGTACGCATGCTTTCGCTGCGCATTCTCTGGATGCAGGAGGCTGGCCTCATCCCCAACTACGAAGCCTCGATGTGCAAGCTTTTCACGACGGAGCTCAACCAACGCATCGCGAAGACTGGCGTGAAGCTGCTCGGCATCGGTGGCCAGGCTGCTGCAGATGGGGACGCGCAGTTCGAACGCTGGCGCTATCACTACCTGCGCTCGGTCGCGAACACCATCGAAGGTGGCTCCAGCGAGATCCAGCGCAACATCATCGCCACACGTGGACTGGGCCTTCCGCGGTAGCGATGGGTTGGGCCTCCCGGCGTTGGCGGACGCTGGCTAATCGCCCGCGTCGGGCGGCGATTCGAGGAGCGGCACGGTGAAGGAAAAGGCGCAACCGCCGCCTGCCGTGTTCGTTACCGTGATTTCGCCGCCCTGCAGCTCCACCAATCGGCGGCATACCGTAAGCCCCAGCCCTATACCCGCAATCGCGTAGTGCGTTGACGACCGGAAGAACGGTGCGAAAACGCTGTCCAATTCGTCCTGGGCGATTCCCGGGCCGCGGTCGATGACTTTGACGACTGCGGCCTCCGGCTCCAGCGCAACAACAACTCGAATCGGTTCACCGGGCGGGCTGTACTTGTGGGCGTTGGAGATGAGATTCCCCAGCACCTGTTTGAAATACACCGGATTCACTTCGACGAGGGCCGACTGCTGCGGATAAACCAGCTCGAGCTGGCGTCCGGGCACTCGCCGCTTGAACTCGGTCACCGTCTCCTGCGCGAGGATATTCAGGCGCGCCGGTTCCGTTTCAACCTCTCCGGACCCCACTCGCGAGAGGACCAGCATGTTTTCGATAACGGTGTTTAGCCGCTGCGAGTCGTTCACGAGTTCGGTCGTGAACTCCTGGCTGGTGTCGGCGTCCAATCCGGGGTTCTTGTGCAGATAGGACGCGTTCAGCAGAAGCGTGGTCAGCGGTGTGCGAAGCTCGTGCGAGATCATCCCGATGAGTTCATCCTTGGAATCCATTGCTTCTGCAAGTTGTTGAATCGTCTCTTCGAGCTGTTCGCGAAGTTCCTTGGCTTCATGAATATCGATGCTCGCCGAACCCCACGCCACGAGCGTCCCGTCCTTCGTCTTCAACGGGCGGATTCGGAACGATTGCCAACGGTACTCACGCCTGGCGTCGCGCACGCGATACTCAATGTCATACCCCTCAACGTCGGCCTTCGCCTTTTGCCAGGCGGCGGCGGCTTCCCGGGCGTCGTCGGGATGGATCAGCTTCGCTGTCCCGGCCTCCAGCGCTTCCTCTCGCGATAGCCCGGTTAGCTCGAGCCACTGGCGGTTTACAAAGGTCGGTTTGCCAGCCGGGTCGGTCGCAATGATGCTCGCAGGCACGCTGTTCAGGAACTCGATAACCTGCGCGGCGCCTTCTTGAATTGTTGTTTGGGCTGCCCGCAGTTCGGTCACGTCCACCGCCGAAACGACAGAGACCCATTCCCCGTCCAGCTGGGCCCGGCGCGCATGGAGCGAGAGCGAACGTACTTCTCCGTCCTTCCGGTACACACGGATTTCGTAGTTGTCGGGTACAGGCTCACCGCGAATGCGCGCACGGCCCCGTTCCACAATGGATCCGCGATCCTCCTCGTGAATCAGCTCTTCGAAGAACCGCGGGCTTAGCAGTTCTTCGCGGGAGTACATCGTCATTTCCTCGATGGCCCGGTTCACATAAATGATGGTGGTACCGTCGTACACCCAGATGGCTGACCCCACCGAATCAAGGAGTCCCAACCGGGCCTTGTCGTCCAATCCTTGTCCTGCTTCAGTCGGTTCGACCATTAGCGCGATGATACTCTTGTGTTTTCGGCCCTCAGTTGCCGGGTCCATCCAGCGAGCCTGGCTCCCGGTGATTCGGCGGTTTCGTGGTTTTGCCCGTAGTCGTCAGTCGCCCCTTTTCCACCCCAGGTGCATCCTCCATTTCCTGGTCGCCCGGCGCGTCTTTGTTCGCTGCGTGTTGCCTGTCATTGTCGGTCACGGTTACGCACCTCGCGTGAAGCCGTTCGCCAGGTTCTCGTTTGGCAGCACTTCACGAAATGCGCCCGTCTCGGACTGGCGGGCCTCAATGAATTCGCGAAACCGCTCGAGGTTTTTCTCCACCCGCCGGTCCATGAAGCCAAGCTTGTCGCCGATGTGCTCACCGAAGGTCTCGGGCATGTAGCTCATCTGCAAGCGCACCTTGGTCTCGTTCGGACCGACCGCCTCGAAGCGGACGATGCCAGCGTTTTCCGAACCGTCGGTCGCCCGCCAGATGATTCGTGAATCGGGAAGCTGCTCCTGGATTTCGGCGTCCCATTCCTTCACGTGGCCACCGACGCTAGCGCGCCAGTGCAACCGGCGCTCATCAAGTTGGGTAACCTGCAGCACGCCCTCCATGAAGCTTGGGAATTCTTCGAACTGGGTCCACTGGTTGTAGGCGGTTGAAATGGGGACAGCGACGGTCACCATCTTTTCGATCTGTGCCACATGGGTTCTCCTGGATTGATACCAATGGAACATAGTCCCGCCGGTCGTACGGTTCCCTCAATGAACCGCTGCTCCATCTATCGAAACCGTTGCGAATCGCCCCAAACCGCCACATACCCCGATCCGTGCGCTTAACATGTGACGCAACCTACGGTGGGAGCGTAGACCTGTGGTGGATGTGCTTGTGGTGGACGATGAACCCGGCATCAGTCGAATCATCCGGCTGCTTCTGCAGTCGGAAGGGCTCGACGTGCTGGTGGAGCGTCATGCTCCCACAGCCTTGGAACTGGCCACGACCCAGGCCCCGGGCGTCGTCCTGTTAGACCTGAACATGCCCGAACTCAACGGCCGGGAATTCTTCCGGAAGTTGCGGCAAGCGGACGAGACCACTCCCGTGGTGATCATGTCCGCTAATGGCGCGCGGAGCGCCTACCGGGAACTTGGCGCGGAGGGGTACCTCGATAAGCCGTTTTCGCCTGAGCAACTGCTGGAGACTGTGGAACGAGTCTGCGGCGCGCGGCGCTAGCATCCCGACCGTCGCTCATACGAGTTTGCCGGCCAACCCCGCTTGGCTGCATGTCAGCTTCACGTCGCGATTCTCGACCGCCTCTATCGCCGAAAAGGCCACGGTTACAACGGTCTGGTCAGGCCTCACCAGTTCGAATCCGGCGTCCGAAATCTTCCCCAAGGTTCCCGCTTCGGTCCCATCGGCGAAGAACACAGTGGCAATTCCATGGATCCCAATTAATCGTACTGGCATGACGTAATGTTGACTCTGGCTGAGGCTGATCGCAAGCATTTCCACGAGGAACAACACTAGCCGCCACCCTCGTCTGCGAGGAATTCGCAACGAAACCAGCGCCTACGGCAGCGCGGAATTTAGCGAGCGCATCGTACCGTGAAGCAGTGACCGATAGGAGGTCTTTCATGCCTGTGCATAATATTCAGCTCGGAGACAAGGTCGTAACTCGCGACGGCAAAGAGCTTGGTTCCGTTAAGGAACTCTGGGACGATACCCATCTCAAGGTGGACGCCTCCATGGCGCGCGACTACTGGCTCCCCTGTAGCATGATCGCTTCCGCCAACAATGGCTCTGTCGCCATGGACTTCGAAAGCGACCAGCTGGATGACTACCAGCTCGACGAGCCAGTCCCCCTCGACTCCCCCAATCCTGCCCTCGACGCGAGCACCGACGACGGGCTGAGCGATGTCGATCGTGAGCAGCGCAAGCAACAAATGAAGGCCGGCTACCCCTCGGCGGTCGCCGAGTCACCCGACCGCCGAAACTAAGCCGTAGGTTCATTCCCGGCTCGAAGCGAGCTACAAAACGACCCAACCGGGACCCCGGTTGGGTCGTCTCGCTATGCCTGCCGCCCTGCACGCCGCGCTACTGTCGCACTTGCGAATAACTATATGAGTCTCATTAATGGGTGCCCCACGGCCCATCTATGGGAATGTATGCTCTCGGCCATCGGGCGGAACGGGGTGTGTGGTGAGGGACCTGGGGTAAGACCGCCGCCCGGCAAGGGAGAGTGCAGAGCAGGTGACAACGCAGACAGCGCATTCAGAACGAACGCTTGAGCTCGCCGGTAAGAAGGTGCGCGTGCTCCAGGGCGGTGATGGTGACCCGGTCGTGGTGCTGCACCACTCCACCGGCAACATCGGTTGGCTTCCCTTCTACGAAAGTCTCGCGGAGCGATTCGCAGTTACGGTGCCCGACATGCCAGGTTACGGCCAGTCGGAACGCCCCGAGTGGGCGCGCGAACCCCGCGACATCGCCATCTTGCTGGGAGAGTTGCTCGACAAGCTCGAACTCGAGCAGGTCACGCTGGTGGGGCTTGGCTTCGGGGGTTTCGTGGCGGCCGAGATGGCAACGATGAACCAGGGACGCCTCAAGCGCCTCGTGCTCATCGGTTCGGCCGGGTTGCAGCCGGACAATGGCGAAATCGTGGACCAGATGATGGTCGACTTCCACGAGTACGTTCGAGCGGGATTCCGGGACGACGCCGCCTACGAAAAGGTCTTCGGCGTGGAACTCGACAAATCCGTGAAGGAACTCTGGGACTTCTCCCGCGAAATGACCGCACGGCTCACGTGGAAGCCCTACATGTTCAACCGGCGTCTGCCGCACACGCTCCAGGAAGTCAGGGTGCCAACGCTGCTTATCTGGGGTAGCGAAGACAAGATCGTGCCACCCGTTTGCGCCGACCAGTTCGCACGCGCACTGCCCCACGCCCGGGTGGAAATGATCGACGGCGCCGGCCATCTCGTGGAATACGAAGAGCCCGCCCGAATTGCCGCCCTTGTCGCGGACCACGCCGCCAGCTAGGCACCAAGGAGGACGAGAGCATGTTTATTGGATACTTCACCGAGCGCCCCTACCAGGACCCCAGTTCCGGCTATTTCGGTGCTACCGGTCGCGACATCACCGACCTCAGCCTGAGCAACGCCGCCTACGACCCCAAGCTCGGCGCCGAACTCTACAACCGCTACCTCGACGAAAAGGTCTACGCCGAGGAAATGGGCTTCGATGGCCTGATGCTGAACGAACACCACAGCACGCCCTTCTGCATGGGCAGCGTGATGAACGTCGAAGCGGCCATCCTCGCCCGCATCACCAAGCGCGCAAAAATTGTGCTCCTCGGCAACGTCCTCCCCATCTGGGACGACCCACTATGGTTGGCTGAAGAGCTGGCGGAAATCGACATGATCTCCCGCGGGCGCCTCGTCACCGGCTGGGTGCGCGGCACCGGCCGCGAAAGCGTCGCCCACAACGCGCAGCCACCCTTCAACTGGGATCGCTTCCAGGAAGCCCACGACTTTGTTTTGAAAGCGTGGACCACCCCCGGGCCCTACCGCTGGGAAGGCGAGCACTACAACTACCGCTACGTGAACCCGTGGGCGCGGCCCTACCAGGACCCGCATCCACCGGTCTGGATCCCCGGCGTCCTCAGCCGCAACACCGTGAAGTGGACGGCCGAACACCGCTACCCCTACGTCATGCTCGCCACCGAACTCGAGCCGACGAAGAAGAGCTACGAGTACTACGCGGAAGTTGCGAAGGAAAACGGCTACGAAGCCCAGACCCAGCACCGCGGCTATCTCTTCAAGGTCCACGTCGATGAGACCGAGGAGCTGGCGGAGGCGGCGGCCCGGAAGTACGTCCAGGGCCCCAGCAACCCCTTCCTCGAAGGCAACCAGGGCCAGGTCCGCTCGTTCATCCAGAACCTGCCCGGTCTCACATCGCGCACCAACCTGCTGCCAACTGTTTCCAGCTTCGCGGTTGCCGCCTCGCGCGGCCGCCAGGAAGCGCATCAGAAGGCGACCGGTTCGGCCGCACCCAGCGCAGACGCGCAGGACAAGGCTGACTACAACGGCGTGTTCGAAGAGCAGGTCAACAAAATGAGCATCATCACCGGGACGCCGAAGACGGTGATCCCCAAGGTGAAGCACGTCCTCGAATACCTGCGCCCCGGCAGCATCTTCTTCTGGGACGGCGACGGCGCCATGACCCACGAAGACTCCATGCGCAGCCTCCGCCTCATGGGCGAGGAAGTCATCCCGGCGGTTCGCGAAATCTCGAAGGAACTCGACCTCAAGAGCCCCTTCGAGGTCGACCCCAAGACGAACCAGCCAATCGAAGCTGCCGCCACCCCGTAACGGCACAGCCTTCTGGTCATGGTGCGGCGCGTCCCTCCAAGCCGCATCATGACCGGAACCCAAAGAGCGGCGGATGCACGTGCCAGCAGAATTCGATGTCGCGATAGTGGGCGGCGGTCCCGGCGGAAGCACGGCCGCCACGATGCTCGCGCGCAAGGGTCGGAGCGTGGTGCTCCTCGAACGCGAGAAGTTCCCGCGCGAACACATCGGCGAATCGCTCCTCCCCGCCAGCATGCCCGTACTCGAAGAACTCGGCGTGATGGAAGCCGTCCGCGAAGCCGGCTTTGTCGAAAAGTGGGGCGCCACCATGGTCTGGGGCACCGGCCACGAACCATGGAGCTGGCACTTCAGCGAAACCAACAAGCGCTACCCTCACGCCTACCAGGTCTGGCGACCAACCTTCGACCACATCCTGCTCGAAAATGCGCGAAGTTCGGGCGTCGATGTTCGCGAAGAGCACCGCGTCACGGATGTCCTGTTCGATGGCGAACGCGCGGCCGGCATCCGCTTCGAAGGGCTGGGAGGGCGCGGCGAAATCTCCGCGCGGTTCATCGTCGATGCCAGCGGCCAGGCCGGGCTCATCGGACGCGCACGCAAGCTCCGCCGTTCCGATCCCTACTTCCGCAACCTCGCCGTCTACGCCTACTTCGAAGGGGCCGATCGCTTGCCACCGCCCGACCAGGGCAACATTCTCGTCGAATCCTTCGAACACGGCTGGTTCTGGGGCATACCTCTCAGCAAAAACCGCATGAGCGTGGGCGCGGTCGTCGATAGCGCCACTGGCCAAAAAGGCATCGCGGAGCTAGGACCCGAAGGCTTCCTTCGCCAGCAGATAGGCATCGCACCGCACATCGCGGGAATGCTGGAATCGGCCTCGCTGACCGGCGGCCCCCACGTTATCCGCGACTGGTCCTACCTCTCCGACGAAGTCGTCGGCGACGGATTCATCCTCGTCGGCGACGCAGCCTGTTTCATCGACCCGCTGTTTTCGTCCGGCGTCCATCTCGCGATGTCGGCCGGGATCATGGCAGCCGCCTACATCAACACCGTCTTCCGCGATCCCTCGATGGCCGGACCCGCCGGCGCTGTCTACAAGGAGCTCTACTACCAGCAGTACGACCAGTTCCGCGAACTGGCGAAGCTCTTCTACGCCAGCAATCGCAGCACCGAGTCCTACTTCTGGGAGGCGCGCCGCATCACGCATGCTGGCGATTCGCTCACGCCGCGCGAAGCCTTCGTTCGCGCCGTCGCCGGCCAGCCGCCCCGCGGCTACGAGCGCGTCGTGCTCGAACGCGGCGTCCTACCGCCGGAGTTCGCAGACGCACTCGAAGAACTCGAGACGGGACGCAACCAGCGTCTCGAACACTTCCAGTCGCTGCTCTCCGGCGGCGCAGAATCCCAGCAGCGGCTTCTCCAGGCTCAACCCTCACCGGCCGACGGCGCACGCGTCGAACGCAAACCTGTGCTTGCCGAGGGAGAGTTCGCGTGGGGGCAGGTGCTTTCCACGCCAGCTCGTCCCGAGGGCACGCCCGTGAGCCCGCTTGTCGCCACCCTCTTCGGAATGCTTGACGGCGAGATGAATGTTGCCCAGCTCCTGCAATCTATCCACGAAACCCAGGGCGGCGGAGAGGCGGTCGTCCAAACAACGCTCGCCGCGCTCCAGATACTCTATGTGGACGGCGCCATCACCGGCATCGCCGAAAGCCCCTAACTCTCCCCTCCAAAGGAGGCACCATGACGGGCAGCACTGGAACGATCTACCAGCTCAACGCCTCCAACGGGGGCGTCCCCAAGTGGGCCATCCCCGAAGCCGAGGTCAACATGCGCGGCATCACCGTCGACCGCCAGGCCGACCAGCGCGCGCACGGCCACCCTTCGCAGGCGCTCTGCCTCTATTCGCTCGAACAGATCGTCGCCCTTCGCAACGAGGGCCACACCCTCGAACCCGGCAGCACGGGCGAAAACATCACCACCCTCGACGTCGATTGGTCGCTCATGCTGCCCGGCACGCGCGTGCGCCTCGGTGCCGAAGTGCTCATCGAAGTCACGGACTATGCCTCGCCCTGCTGGAAGAACGCCCAGTGGTTCATCGACGGCGACTTCAATCGCATGAACCAGCTGGTTTATCCGGGCGACAGCCGCGTCTACGCAAAGGTCATCGAACCAGGCACGATTCGCAGCGGCGACACCATCGAAGTGCAGGTCGAAAGCGCCGGGACACGCCTCCAGCGCACCGCCATCCCAACCTTCCGCTGGCCGCGCGACTTCGACTCTCCAGCTCCCTGAGTCCCCGGCCCGCTTCGTCTCCCTATTGCACTACCTCACGCCAGCGCCGCAGAGCGGCCCCGAGCCCCTCTTCCTTGATCAGGTCGTTCACGGAACGAACCGCACGCGACTGGTGCGAAAGCGCATCGATTTCCACGCCGTAGCGAAGCGACTCCCGGAAACCCTGGACCTCCTGGGTCTCGTTGATAGCCCGCTTGGCCAGCAGTAGGATTTCCGGCGGCGTCTCCGCCATCTCCATCGCGGTGCGGCGGACCGTTTCGCCCAGTTCCGCCGCGGGCACGACGCTCGTGACCATGCCCCACTCATACGCCTGGGCAGCACTGACCTTCGAACCAATCTTGTAGAAGACTTCGCGGGCCTTCTTCGGGCCGATCAGCCACGTCCAGAACGGCAGCACAAAGCCGATCCCCACGGGCAATTGCGGAATCCCGAAGACCGTGTCGTCGGCCACGATCGTGAGGTCGCAGATGAGCGCGAGCTGCGTCCCGCCAGCGAAACAGACGCCGTGCACCTGCGCTATCACCGGCTTCTTGAGGTCCCAGATAGTCAAAAGTCGGTTGAGGGTGTCGTTCAGTTGGGAGGCATCGTCCACGGCGCTCATGGGGCCACCGCCCGCGCCACTCCCCAGCCCACCGGACAGGTCGTAACCCGCACAGAAGGCCCTGCCCTCACCCTTGATGACAATTACGCGCACCTCGGGATCAGCCTCGGCCGCCTTCAACGCGGCAACGAGGTCGCGCTGCAGCGCGGCGTTGAGCGCGTTCAGTTTTTCCGGGCGGTTGAGCGTGATCGTCGCGATGCGCTCAGAGGTCTCATAAATCACCGTTTCGAATTCCAGTGTCTTCCTCCCCGGGCAAGTTCAACCGCGATTTGCGGCAGCAGGAGGGTACCATCTTGCTCGCGCCGCAATCTCACTCCCACGTGCTACGGCAGCGTCACTTCGCGCATCCCGGGCGCGGCCTGGACCGTCGCGTCCGTGATCTCCTGGATGCCATCGAGCGTCCAGCCCGGCGCGTGCTCTTCCACCAGCAACTGGCCATCGTCCACGCGGATTACTGCGACGTCGGTGAAGATGCGCTTCACGCAGCGCGGCGCCGTGATCGGCAGCGTGCAGCGCGCAACGATCTTCGGCTCTCCGTCACGGGATGTGTGGGTCATCATCACGTAGGTGTTCTTGGCGCACTGCGCGAGGTCCGGCCCACCGCCGACGCTTCCAACGACTTTCCCCGGTCGCAAGTAATTTGCGAGGCTGCCTTCCGCATCGACCTGCAAGGCCCCAAGCACCGTGTAGTCCACAAAGCCGCCCCGCACGAGCGCGAACGATTCGTCGTGGCTCATGAAGCTCATCCCCGGCTTCGCCTGTACGAAGTGTCCGCCGGCGGTCTGCAGGCGGTGCCCCGGCGGCGGTTCGTCCATGATTGCTCCGAAGCCGAGCAATCCCTGCTCCGAATGGAAGATGACCTCCGCCTCTGACGGCGGCTGTAGACCGCAGTACAGCGGCATTCCCACGCCAAGATTGACGACATCGCCATCCTTGAAGTCGCGAGTGACCAGCAGCGCGATGAGTTCTGGTGGAAGCCGCTCCGGCATCAGTGCGCCTCCGTCCACGACGTCATGGGGACCGACGGCCGAACGACCACGCGGTCGACGAAGACGCCGGGGACTTCGATTTCCGTCGGGCCAAGTTCGCCAAGGGGAACGATGCGCTCGACCTCCGCGATCGTGACAGTGGCTGAGCCTGCCATGGTCGCGTTGAAGCTGGAGGGGTGTTCCCAAATCAGGTTGCCGTAACGGTCCGCGGCGGAAGCGCGGATGAGCGAGAAGTCGGCGTGGAGCGCGCGCTCCA
>CAZDZP010000070.1:0-11097 GCA_964509855.1 uncultured Anaerolineaceae bacterium
GGTGCGCGCCAACCGGGAGCAGGTGGACCGCTTCCGCGAAGTTCCCGATGGCCCGGATTTCTACGGACCCATCGCCAGCGCCTTCAAGGCCGACCCGCGACGCACCGACGACCCGATCCTCAACGAGTTGCTGAAGCTGGTTCAACCAGACGAAACGTGGCTCGACATTGGCGCGGGCGGCGGGCGCTTCGGTCTCCCGGTGGCGCTGAAAGCGAAGGAACTTATCGCCGTCGACCCTTCGGAAGGCATGCTCACGATATTGCGCGAGGGAATGGCGGAGCACGGCATCGAGAACGTGCGCGTCATCAACGACCGCTGGCCGACTTCAACCGAAGTCGTGGCCGATTGCTCGTTCATCGCCAACGTCGGGATGGATATCGAAAACTTCGGTGAGTTTCTTGATGCGATGGAAGCGGCCACGCGGAAGATGTGTGTGACGATCATGCCGTATCGGAACCCGACGGTGCTCTTCGACGCGCTCTGGCCGAAGGTGCACGGGGAGGCGCGGTCGATGCTCCCGGCAATGCCCGATTTCCTGGTGATGCTCGTGGCGCGCGGCCGTCCCTTCGAAGTGACGCTCGTCGAACGCGAACCGATGAGCTACGCCGACAAGGAGCAGATCTACGCGTTTCTCCGCCGCCAGACATGGGTGGAAGAGGGCAGCGCGAAGGACAAAGCGCTGATGGCTGCGGTGGACGAACAGATCGTCGAACGTGACGGCCGCTACGCACTTTCCTGGGAGCCGGGCTACGTGGGAGTGGTGTGGTGGAAGGTGGGGGCGGCAACGGGATAGAGAACCGGGTAGAACGCAGGTGACTTCGCCCGCCACGTCTGGTTACATCGAGCGATGGACACCGAACAGTTGGTTGAAATGGAGCGCCAGGGGTGGCGAGCCCTGGGCAACGGTACCGCGGCCGAGTTCTACGCCGATGCAATGACGGACGAGGCGGTGATGGCCTTGCCGATCGGGCTCCTGGACCGCAAAGCGTGCATCGAAGCGATGGCCGCTGCGCCACCCTGGAGCTCGCACGAGCTATCGGACTTCCGAGTGGTTTCCCTGGCCGAAACGAGCGCCATGGTCGTGTATTCAGCCACAGCGCAACGTGAGGGCCAGCCGCCGTATCGCGCGATCATGAGCACGATTTACGTCGTGAAGGACGACGGTTGGCTCATCACGTTCCACCAGCAGACGCCGCTCATGGACGCGTAGGATTCGCCTCCCAGGTCTCTACTCCACGACTCGTTTCGTCCAGAAGCTCTCCGTGTCGATGACGCGGAAGCCGCAGCGGCGGTAGAGGGCCTGCGCGGGGGCGTTTTCGCTGGAGGTGCTTACGAGCGCGGTGTGCATTCCACGCTCGCGGAGGCGATGGAGTGCGCCGACGATCGTGGCCTGCGCGAGTCCCTGCCCCGTGAAGGCGGGACGTGTCCCCACCGGTTCGAAGGTCGCGACGCCGCTTTCGGCATCGGCCCAGCAGACGCAGTAGCTCACGAGCCGTCCGTCCGGGGATTCGAGGACGATGTCGAGCGTTTCGTCGTAGAGCGGAGCGGCGCGGAGCCAGCGGTAGGTCCGCACGGTTGTGCCCGAAGGACCCCAGACGGACCACGCGTCGCGGTGGAGGTCGACGCGCTCTTCCAGGTCGGCATCGGTGGCGTGGCGAAGGCGGTAGCCAGCGGGGAGCGAGGACGGCGGGCGTTCGTCGAGATTGGCAGCAAAGCGCGTCTCGCCTGTGCTGCCGCGCTGAAAGCCCATCGCAGTGAGCTGGGCTGCGCGTTCGGCATCGCTGTTGAGCACGGACGTCGCGAGCGTGTTCGTGCCGAGCGGCTGATACGCGACGGGAATGGTCTCATTCCCGGCGGGGAGCCCCTTGCGACGGAGCTCGATGGCCCATTCGATGGCCTGTTCGTAGATGGCTGCGGGCGCGCCAGGGGCGATGTCTGCCTGGATTCGCAGCGGGGGTTCGAAGATTGCGAAGCCGGCGAGTTCGTCGCCGTCGAACCACAAACGGACCTCGTCCAGGGGGCCGGAGCGGAGGAACTGGTAGAGCTGCCAGACGATGTCGCCGGGATGCCAGTAGGTGGCGCCGGGAAGGCGTTCGACCATGCGAGCGCGGACGAAATCGACAAGCAGATTGAGGTCGGCGTCGCCAGAAAAGGCGCGAGAGGTTGTCGCGGACAAGTGGGAGCTCCGATCGTGCGGCCACGCCCGTTGGACGGGCGCGGCAGGCAAAGAGGCTTGGCGATCGGGCTAGCGAATCATCGGGGCACCCCTCGGAAGTGCTGGGACGATAGTGCGGGCGGCGAAGGCTGTCAACGAAGCTGGCTACGCCTGGGGCATCCTCCGCATTTCATTGGTCTGTTGAAAACCGAGGGTCTCGTAGAGGTGACGGCCATCGTCGCTGGCGTGCAGTTCGACCACCGGGTGGCCATTCGATGCCGCCCATGCGAGCACCTCGCCCATGAGCAGCCGGGCGAGGCCGCGTCCGCGGTGCCCGGGTTCCGTGAAGACGTTGAGCACGTAGGGGACGTCGAGCCGGTCACTGCGCAGGCCGGGGTGGATCGGCTTGAGCCAGACGCCAAGCCCGGCGGCGACGTTGTCGCCATCTTCCGCGAACCAGGCGAGGTAGGTGCCGTCCGCGAGCCGATCACGCACCCACGGGAGGAAGCGTTCGCTCATCTCCGCGCGGGTAGCTTCGGTGCCGAAGCCCATGTCGCGAAACATTGCACTGCGCTGGTAGGTCACCAGCTCCGCGTCGGCGGCCGTGCCGGCGCGAATCCGAATGTCGTCCTCGCTCACGGACGGACGAGCGTCGCTGCCGGTTCCGCCTTGCGGTCGTATTTCTTCGCCGGGGTCAGCACCACGGGGAGCAGCTCGGCCGCTTCGTACGAGGCCGCGACCCGATCCGCGGGCGGTTCGCCGTAGGTTGTGGAGCGCTGCTTTGGCGTGCGGCCGATGGAGCGGATGATTTCTTCCATCTGCTGCGGCGGCAGCTCCTGGCCCCATTCGGTGCCCGCGGCGCGGGTGATGCTTTCATTCATGAGCGTGCCGCCGAGGTCGTTGCAGCCCGCCTGCAGCGCCGCGCTGACGCCCTGCGCGCCCATCTTCACCCACGAAACCTGGATGCTCTTGAAGTGCGGATGGAGCACCAGCCGGGACACGGCGTGCATGAGGATCGCCTCGCGGAAGGTTGGCCCCTTGCGGGCGCGACCCTTGAGGTAGATCGGCGCTTCCATGTGCACGAACGGCAGCGGCACGAATTCGGTGAAGCCGCCGGTCTGGGCCTGCAGGTCGCGCAATCGCAGCAGGTGCCGCGCCCAGTTGTGGGGCTGGTCCACGTGCCCGTACATGATGGTGGCGGTCGTCTGGAAACCAACTTCGTGGGCGGTCTCCATCACTTCTAGCCACTGGCGGGTGTTGATCTTGTCGGGGCAGAGCGTGGCGCGAACTTCGTCGTCCAGCACTTCGGCGGCGGTGCCAGGGAGGGTCCCGAGTCCCGCTTCCTTCAACCGCACGAGGAAATCGCGAAGCGGGATGTTGAGCGTTTCCGCGCCCTGCCAAACCTCGAGCGGGGAGAAGGCGTGGACGTGGATGCCCGGCACTTCGGCTTTCACCGATTCGAGCAGCTTGATGTAGGTCTCGCCCGTGTATTCGGGGTGTATGCCGCCCTGCATGCAGACTTCGGTGCCACCGCGATCCCAGGCTTCGTGAGCGCGGCGGGCGACTTCGTCCATGCCGAGGTCGTAGGGTGCGCCGCGCAGGTTTTCGCTAAGCTTGCCCTTGCTGAACGCGCAGAACTGGCACTTGAAGTAGCAGATGTTCGTGTAATTGATGTTCCGGTTCACGACGTAGGTGACGGTGTCGCCGTTCACTTCGCGGCGAAGCGCATCGGCGGCGTCGCAGATGGCTTCGAAGTCGGCGCCGCGGGCTCGGAACAGGGTCGCCACTTCGGGTTCGGAAAGGCGCTCTCCCTGGCGGGCTTTGTCGATGAGCGAAAGGACGTCGTTCGCAGGCTTCGCATGCTGCGAACGCGGCGCCTTCGTGGGACCGAAGTCATAGCCTTCCGGCAGGTCCATCACCTTGCCGGGAGACCAGTCTTCCTTGCGGGCGAGGCCGTCAGCATCGATCGATTTCAGTACCTCGGTGGCGAGCGCGGGCTCCTGCCAGCGGGCGCTGTCGAGCGCGTACGAGGGGTACACCGCGAGGCGCTCCTCCAGGTGCTTCCCGGCCTCGGCGGTGCGGTCGCGCAGTTGTTCGAGGTGTGGCCAGGGGGCTTCAGGGTTCACGTGGTCCGGCGTTACGGGTGACACGCCGCCCCAATCGTTGAGCCCGGCCTGCACGAGACGTTCGTAGACGCCCGGGCTGAGGTTCGGCGGCGCCTGGATGTTCATTTCCGGGCCGAAAATCACGCGCGCAACGGCGATGGTCCAGAGAAGGTCGTCGAGGTCCGGGTCGGGCCAGTCGGCCATCTTCGTGCCGGGCTTGGCGCGGAAGTTCTGGACGATGATCTCCTGGATGTGGCCGAACTCGTCATGCAGGTCACGCAGCGCGAGCAGCGAATCGATGCGGTCTTCGCGCGTTTCGCCGATGCCGATGAGGATGCCGGAGGTAAAGGGCACCTGGAGTTCGCCCGCCCAGCGCATGGTTTGCAGGCGGACGGCGGGCTTCTTGTCGGGCGAGCCGTAGTGGGCGCCGCCCTTCTTCGTCAGCCGGTCGGACAGGCTTTCGAGCATGATGCCCTGCGACACGGAGACTTCGCGTAGCGCGGCGATTTCCTCGCGGGTCATGACGCCCGGATTGGCGTGCGGCAGTAGCCCGGTCTCTTCGAACACGAGGCGCGACATCGCCACGAGGTAGTCGATCGTCGTTGCGTACCCCATCTCGTCGAGCTCGCGGCGGGCGACCTTGTAGCGCAGTTCGGGCTTGTCGCCGAGCGTGAACAGCGCTTCCCGGCAACCTGCTGCCGCCCCGGCGCGAGCGATTTCGAGCACTTCGTCTGGCGTGAGGTAGGCACGCTCGCCGGGCTTGGGCGGCTGGGCGAAGGTGCAGTAGTGGCACACGTCGCGGCAGAGCTGGGTCAGCGGGATGAAGACCTTGCGTGAGTAGGTGACGACGTTGCCGTGCCCGCGGTCGCGAAGGATCGTCGCGGTGTTCAGCAGGGCGGGTAGGTCGTTGGCGCCGATGAGCGCCCTGGATTCGTCATGGGAGGGGCGCACGCCTTCGAGCGAAGCGGCAAGAATTGTCTGGATGTCTGCGGTCACGGCGGTCCCCATACTTGGTCTACCCGGCACGCTTGCGTTCCGGTACCTTGCTTTTATAATCCAAGTGACTTGCAATTGGCAACGGAGACTATGACTACTTCCAGCCGTTCCCCCCGAAACGCACCCGAACGAACCGTGCGATGCCCCGTCGCCTCCGCATTGGACATCGTTGGCGATCGCTGGACGCTGCTGATCGTGCGCGACCTGCTGCGCGGGCAGACGCGCTTCACGCAGCTACGCCGCTCCGTCGAGGGCGTGACCACGAGCCTGCTCTCGGACCGGCTGAAGCTGTTGGAACGCGAGGGTATCATCGAACGGCGTTTCTACAGCGACCACCCGCCGCGCGCGGAGTACGTGCTCACGAAGAAGGGCCACGGGCTGGGCGTGATCGTTGGTGCGCTGAGCGTTTGGGGCCAGGAACAGGCCGAACACGATTTGCGGCTGGTAGATAGCGAGTGCGGCCACGCGGTGCACGTGATGTATCAGTGCGACGAGTGTGACCGCCCGGCGCCGCGTTCACGCATTCGTATTGTGGAAGCCTGATTCGCCGTTTGCCGCCCCCACGTTCGCGAACGTATCATCAACGTTTGCGCAAAGCGCATCTCGGGAGTTCCGTTTGTTCGTTATTGGCCTCACCGGTGGCATTGCCAGCGGTAAAACAACCGTCACCGAATTCTTCCGTGGACACGATGTCCCGGTCATCGACGCCGACATTCTCGGCCACCGTACCTACGACCCCGGTACCGAAACGTTCGCGGCGGTCGTCGCGGCTTTCGGCGATGAACTCGTCGCCGACGATGGCACCATCAATCGCCAGGTGCTCGGCGGCAAGGTCTTCGGCAAGCCGGAAGAACTGAAGCGACTGACGGACATCGTTTGGCCGGGGATTCGCAAGCTCGCCAGCGAGAAGATCAGCGAGTTCGAAACCGCGGGCAACAGCCTGGTTGTGCTCGAAGCCGCAGTCCTCTTCGAAGCGGGCTGGGAAGACCTCACCGACGAAGTGTGGGTGGTGGTTGTGGAACCGGACCAGGCTGTCGCCCGCCTGAAGTCACGGAACAACATGGAAGAGGATGCGGCCCGCGCGCGCATTAATTCGCAGCTGACCAACGCCGAGCGCACCGCCCGCGCCGACATTGTCATCGAAAACAACTCGACCCTTGATGCGCTAAACGGCGCTATCGAGACCGAGTGGAATGCACTACAACAGCGGCTGAACGAAAAGGCCGGGAGGTAAGCCCAGGTTGGCAGACACGACGGTGAAGTTTAAAGACGCAGTTATCCATCAGACCGAGGAGTACGCGCTCGAAGAAGAGCCGTACTACCTTCCGCTCGGCGACGAAGTACAACTTTTCGAAACCGCCTACGAACAGCGCGTCCCCGTGCTGTTGAAGGGCCCGACCGGCTGCGGCAAGACGCGATTCGTGGAGTACATGGCCTATCGCCTGGGCCGCCCGATCCCCGCCGAAGAAGAATCCGGAATGGAGCGCCGCCCGCTCATAACCGTCGCCTGTCACGAAGACCTCACGGCGAGCGACCTTGTGGGCCGGTACCTGCTCGATGCCGATGGCACGCGCTGGGTGGATGGTCCACTGACGCGTGCGGTGAAGGTCGGCGCAATCTGCTACCTCGACGAAGTCGTGGAAGCGCGCAAGGACACCACCGTCCTCATCCACCCGCTGACGGACTACCGGCGCCTGCTTCCCATTGAAAAGATGGGCCAGGTGATTGAGGCGGCCGACGGCTTCCTCCTCGTGATTTCCTACAACCCGGGCTACCAGAGCGCGCTCAAAGATCTGAAGCATTCGACCCGCCAGCGCTTTATCTCCATCGAGTTCGACTATCCGCCGCGCGAATACGAGACCGAGATCATCATGCACGAGGCCGGTTGCACCAGAGAGGCTGCGAACGACCTGGCAAAGCTAGGCGAGAAAGTTCGCAACCTCCGCGAGCACGGTCTTGGCGAAGGCGTGAGCACCCGACTGCTTATCTACGCCGGCAAGCTGATTGCGCAGGGCATCGCCCCGCGCCGCGCCTGCCAGGTGGCGGTTACGTGGTCGCTTACCGACGACGTAGAAGTGCAACGCAGCATCGAGGAAGTCGTCACCTCGATCTTCGAGTAGGCCTGCGTGGCACGGGTCGGCATCGTTTCGGACATCCACTGCAACATCGGCGGGCTGGAAGGCGCGCTGGAGTTGATGGCGCCGTTCGATGCCCTCTGCGTTGCCGGCGACTCGGTGTTCCAGTTCCGGTGGTCGAACGAAGTGATTGCTCGCCTGCGGGAGTTGGACGCGCACGTGATTCTCGGGAACCACGAGGAAATCCTCCTCGGCCGTGACGGTGAACGGGCCCTATCGAACCCGAAGGTGGACCAGGACCTAGTCGCGTGGCTACGCGAAAAGCCCTACGAGCTACACATCGACGTGGATGGGAAACGCATCCACATGACGCATTCCTCTCCGTGGGAGCCGTGGCGGGACTACCACTACCCCCACGAGCCCATCTGGGCGCGCGCCGGCGACCTGGAATGCGACGCCCTCATCGTGGGGCATACGCACTTCAAGATGGCGGACCGCTACGGCAGCACGCTGGTTATCAACCCCGGTTCGGCCGGGGACCCGCGCGACCACCGCAACGACTTCCAGCTTTCCTGCGCGGTGTGGGATACGATTGATGATTCGGTAACCTTTCATGATTACCCGGATCCGACGCGAAACTTCCGGGGCCATTCAGGTCAACTCAATCAGCCGACCGCGAGGTAGGCAGCACAGCACCCAGGGCGAGGGCATATGAGCATCGTTGGCGAACTCCTGGCCAGGCACCAGAACCGGCTTTCCGGCTTCCCGGGGCCACTCATGCAGCATTTCGAAACGGGGCTGCGCGAACTCGCACCGCGGCTTTCGGCGTCGCAACTGCAGTCGTGGGCCGAATCGGGCATCGAACTCACGTCGCTCAACCTTCGTTCGTGGGAAGCAGCCGCGGAGTATTTCCGTGCCGGCGCGCGTTTTGCTCCGGAAACACCGTGGGAAGCCATCGAACACCTGGGGCGCGAAGCGATTCAGATGTCGGCCGAGTCCACACCGCTTGCGATGGCGCTCCTCCGGTCCGCCCCCGAGACGATGCAGACGGTCGGCACCGACCACGTACGCCAGTGGGCTGACCTTGGCCGCCGCCTCTATAAGGGCAACTGGAAGAGTTCCGCGCTCGCTGCGCAGTTCTACGACTTGAGCCCCCAAGTCTTCGGCGTGCTGCGGGTCTCGCAGGCATCCCGACTCGTGCTCTTCGTCGAAGAGCTCTCGCGCCACAGCTACGAACTGGCGGCAGCCTGCCTGTCCTCGGCTCCCGAAGTGCTTGGCAAGCTCGAGGACGACGATCGCCTGCCGTTCCTGACCTACGCGGTCGAACTGGCGCAATCGAGCTGGGCCGATTCCCGACTCTACTTTGAACGTGGCGTCCCCTTGCTGCACAAGGTTCACCAGCCGGTGCGGGAACGCTATCTGCTGCTCGCGGCACAGGTCGCAAAGGGACACCAACGAAGCGCCTTCCAATACCTGGAAGAGTCGGCGCTGGCCCTAGGGCAACTCGACCCGGACGATCACATGAAGATCATTGAGCTCGGCGAACGGCTCGCACCGTATTCGCCTTATGCGGCTATGGACTTCCTCACGAACATTCCCCAGGTACTCGCCGTCGTCCACCTGGACGAGGTGGAACCCTGGCACGGGGCTGGGCTCCAGATCCTGCGCGCCAGCCGTGACGGCGGCGAAGCCTACTTCCGCCTGCAATCCACGCGCGGCGAAGACGTGCTTGAGAACCTGAGCGCGCGCGTCGAACTTTCGCGAATCGGCGAGATCATGCGGCTCTACTGCAAAGCGCTCACGGGCAAGAACGTGAGCGTGCAGGCGAGCGCCGCCCTGGCGGAAAAGGGCATCGGCTGGACCGACGAGCAGCGCGCGACGACCGAGGGGACGACGATCTTCCTGCCCGAAGTGATGGAGAAGTACCGGCTGAAGGACGAAAACTTCGCCGCCTTCAAAGTCTTCGCGACCCACCAGGCGGGGCGGCTCGAGTTCGGCAGCTTCGACTTCCACTACGACCAGCCGGGGGCGATTTTCGATACCCAGCGCGCGGCACTCGCCGAAGGCGAAACGTCAACGACGGACATGGAGCGATTCTTCGACTTTTTTCCGAACCGGAAGTTGGCTTCGGACCTGTTCACCATCGCGGAGGACTCACGCATCGATGCGGCTGTGAAGACCGAGTACGGCGGAATCCGCCGTCCGCTCTATCGCATGCAAGAGGAAGAACTGGAACGGCGTCCTTCCGTGCGGACGATGCCGCTGCGGGATGGCTTCGTGGAGAACCTTGTGCGCTACAGCCTTGGTGGTGGCGCGTTCGTTGAATGGCCAGCCAGCCGGGGCGAAGTGATGGGCAAGGCACTCGGCATCGTGGACCGGATGCTCACCATGGATGCGACGGTTGAGGACGCCTCCGAAGCAACCCTTCGCCTGTACTCGCTCGCTATGACTATCCCCAACGTGGTTGAGGATTCGCTGGACGAATCCGAATGGCAGGGCGTGGAGCCCATGGAACCGGGCAATGAATCCCTGCCGATGGGTGACGGCGAAATGGGCGGCGAAGGCTCGCAGTCGCAGATGGGTGACGTAGGCGAAGGCGATGGTGAAGAGGCCTACAGCAGCCCGCAGCCGGTCGACTTCCGCGGCGAATTCAAGCCCGAACTCGTCCAGCTTCTGATGAAGCTGCGCGAAGACGCGCAGATGGGCGGAGATGCGGGCGAGATGTCGCCGCAACAGCTCACGCCCGAACAACTCGCCGAGCTCCTGGAGAAGAGCGCCGAAATCGACCTCGACGCGATGATGGAGGGCGACCTCGATTCGACAACAGGCATGTTCATGTCGAACCTGATGAAGGAAGCCGGTACCCCGTCGTCAGAAAAGGACCCGAACGCAGGCAACCCCACGACCGACAGCAGCACCGGCGAGGGCGAAGGGGAGGAAGAACTCAAGCCGATCGTCACGGTGTATTACTACGACGAGTGGGACTTCCGGGCTCAGGACTACAAGCCGCGCTGGTGCGCGGTGAAGGAATCCAAGCTCGAAGCCGGCACCGACAACTTCTACGAGAACACGATCCGGGAACACGCCGGGCTGGTGGCGCAGACGCGCAAGCAGTTCGAGCTGATGAAGCCGGAAATGTTCCGAAAACTGAAGCGACTGCCGGACGGCGAGGACATCGACCTGGACGCGGCGATTGAGTGGGTCATCGAGCACCGTATCGGCGCGAACCCGAGCGAGAAGATTTACTGGCGCCGGAACAAGATCGAGCGCGACGTCGCGGTTGCCTTCCTGATCGACATGTCGGCCAGCACCGACGAGGAAATCAACAAGCGCGACAAGAAGTACGACGACGATGACTACGACGACGATCCCCGCAAGTATCTGAGCTGGTGGGTTTCGAAGCGCCGCGCTGAGCTTTCGAGCCCGCCAAAGCGCATCATCGATCTTGAGAAGGAATCGGCGGTGATGCTGATGACCGCACTGGAAACCATTGGCGACCAGTACGGCATCTACGGCTTCAGCGGCTACGGCCGGGACAATGTCGAATTCTTCGTGATCAAGGACTTCGACGAGCGGCTGGACCAGCCCATCAAGCAGCGGCTCGATAACATCACGCCGATTCGCTCGACGCGCATGGGGCCGGCTATTCGCCACGCCACACACAAGCTGCAGTTGACCGATGCGAAGGTGAAGATTCTCGTGCTCCTTTCTGACGGGCGGCCCCAGGACCATGGCTACGGCCGTGACCGGACGGAAAAGGAATACG
>CAZDZP010000071.1:0-11016 GCA_964509855.1 uncultured Anaerolineaceae bacterium
TCGGAAGGGAAGACGAGCGCGAGGCCCTCGCTGGTGTCGCGGGTGCGGATGGTGTTCTGGGGCAGGCGGCCCGCGCTGACGGTTGATTCGTCGGCTACCCAGCGGGCGGTGGTGTGTTCCATGTGGCGGATGCTGGTTGGCACGCCGTATTCCTCGGTGAGGCGCGAAACAACGACGTCGAACTGGAGTTCGCCAACGGCCGCGAGGATGGGTTCGCTGCGCGTGCCGACCTCGGGGTAGAGCACCTGGATGGCGCCCTCTTCTTCCAGCTGGGCGAGGCCGCGCTGGAATTGCTTGCCCTTGGAGATATCGCGGTTTTCCAGGACGGCGAAGCGTTCCGGGGAGAACTTCGGCATGGCCTCGTATTCGAAGCCCTTGCCGCTGCAGACGGTATCGCCGATGCGGAACACACCGGGGTTCACCAGCCCAACCACGTCGCCGGGGTAGGCGGTGTCGACGGTTTCGCGCTGAGAGGCGAAGAGCCGGTGCGGCCGCGACATACGGATCTTCTTGCCGAGGCGCGGGTGGTTCACGGCCATGTCACGTTCGAAGACGCCGGAGCACACACGCAGGAAGGCCATGCGGTCGCGATGCTGCGGATCCATGTTCGCCTGGATTTTGAAAACGAAGCCGCTGAACTCTTCGTCGGCGGGGTCGACTTCTCCCTTGCTGCTTTCGCGCGGCGGCGGCGGCGGGGCCAGTTCGGCGAAGTCGCGCAGGAAGGGTTCGACGCCGAAGTTGTTGAGCGCACTGCCGAAGAAGACGGGTGTCACCTGGCCGCTGAGGAAGTCCCCTTCGGTGTAGGGCTCGATGGCGACCTCTACGAGTTCGACCTGGGCGCGCAGGGTGTTGGCCGCCACTTCGCCGAGGAGGGTGTCGAGCTCGGGGTCGTCCAGTTCAATGTCGACCACGGGGGCCTTGGTGCGGTTGCCTTCGCTGCGTTCGAAGCGAAGCACGCGGCGGTTGCGAAGGTCGTACACGCCCTGGAAGAAGGGGCCGTCGCCGATGGGCCAGGTGAAGGGCACGGCGCGAATGCCGAGTACGCGCTCCAGTTCGTCGAGCAGTTCGAGCGGGTCCTTCGCGTTCTGGTCCATTTTGTTGACGAAGGTGACGAGCGGGATGCCGCGCATGCGGCAGACGTGGAAGAGCTTGAGGGTCTGCGGTTCGATGCCGCGGGCGGCGTCGAGAACCATGACGGCACTATCGACGGCTACGAGCACGCGGTAGGTGTCTTCGCTGAAGTCCTGGTGGCCGGGGGTATCGACGAGGTTGTAGCGGATGCCTTCGTAGTCGAACTGCAGCGCAGTGGAGGTGATCGAGATGCCGCGCTTCTGTTCCATCGACATCCAGTCGCTGGTGGCGTGGCGGCTGTTCTTGCGCGCGCGCACGGAGCCGGCTTCTTCAACGGCGCCGGAATAGAGGAGGAACTTTTCCGTGAGGGTGGTCTTGCCGGCGTCGGGGTGAGAAATGATCGCGAAGGTGCGGCGTCGCGCGATTTCGCGTTCCAGTTCGAGTGGCGTGTGGGCGGAGGTCTCTGGGGTGGTCACGGGTAGTTCCTCGGCTCGGGATGCGATCGCCAGCGTTCGGCGCGTGCACAACAGTCCCTCATTCGAATGTAGCGGTTGGCCGAACAAAGGGCACCCATGCTAAGGCCGCGCTTCCGGGTTTAGTGGTTTCTGGGGATTGATATAACGCTTCATAATCTTCACAATCCCGGTGATGGCGAACTTGATGGGACGCTTTGATGGCCGCCGGCGAACGACGATCTTCGGTGCGATTGCCGTGCTGCTCGTGCTTGCCGCACTGGCGTTGCCCCTGCTTGGGCTCGCAACCTGGCGGAGCGCTTCTTCCGAACACCAGCGCATCGAGCGTGCGGAACGGGCGCTGGAATCGGCCATGCTGGGTGCGGTCAACGCGGAGTCGGGGTTGAGGGGCTACGTGATCACCGGCGACCGCGCCTTCCTGGCGCCGCACGACGGTGGGCTGCGGGCGTTTGCGCAGTCGGTGGGCGAAGCGCACGCGGAGGTGCGCGACTTCCCCGGGATCACCGCGGAACTGGAGGCGGTGAGCGCGGCCATGCAAGCGTGGATCACCACGGCCGCGCAACCGCAGATTGCGCTGGTTGACCAGGGACAGTTGGCCGCAGCGCAGGCCCTTGCCGCGGAGGGCGTGGGGATGCGGGCGTTCGACGCATTTCGGGCGACGACGAACGGCGCTCTCGTTGCCGTTGCCGTGGAGCGGAACAGTTCGGACAACGCGCTGGACCGGGCGACGGCATTGATGCTTGCCCTCGGCGCGGTAGGGCTGCTCTGTGCGTTCGGGGTGGTGGTGGGTGGCGCGCTGGCCGCGCTGGCGCATCGCCGTGAGGTGGAGCGCCACGAAGATACGGAGATGCAACTGCAGGAGGCTCGGAACGTCAGCAAGCAGCGAGGCGATATCCTCGCGGCCGCCAGTCACGACCTGCGCAACCCGCTTGGCGCGATCGTGCTTGCCGCCGACGTATTGAAGGAAAGCGCGAGCGACACCGGGGACGAAAACCTATCTTCGCTCGCTGACCAGGTGGCGGCCGCCGCGCAGCGGACCGCGATGCTGGTGAGCGACCTGCTGGACTTCACGCGTGTGGAAGCAGGACGGCTCACTATCGAACGTCGGCGGCTGGACCCGGTGGACGTGGTGAAGGAAGCGATCGCCGATATGCGGCTCTGGCGGCCGAGCCAGGTGGTGGAGGTGGAAGCGAACATCGAGCGGCGCGCCAACCTGGAGGGGGACCCGAAGCGCCTGCGGGCGGCGATTCGCAACCTGCTGGAAAACGCCTGCGAGTACGCGCAGGCGCCCTATCGCATCCGCGTGCTGGACAACGACGACATTGTGGAAATACACGTGGAAGACGCAGGCCCGGGCATACCTTCAGACGAACGCGCTGGCATTTTCGAACAGTTCCACCGGGGCACGACCTCGGCCGGGCGCGAAGGCACCGGCATCGGGCTGTACATGTGCCGCGGCATTGTGGAATTGCACGGCGGCAAGCTGGAAATCAACGACAGCCCGCTCGGCGGGTCCGACTTCGTGTGCCGCATGCCCGCCGCAGCGATGGCCTGACGGGCTTTTTCGGCAGGCAAGGTACGCCGCCCCGGCAGGGACATCCGAATGGGCTTCGCGCACACTGGTTATTGTGCGGCAGCGATCGTAACTTCAGAATCGCTAGACGGTGAAGCAAAAGCTACGTCAAGGGCAGCGGCTGCGGCGGACGATCCTTGCGGGGATAGTAGCTGCATTGCTTGCCGTGGCGGCTGTGGCGTTGCCGCTCCTCGGATTCCAGTTGCGCGCCCAGGCGGTGGACCGGGTGGAAGCGATAGAGCGGGGCGAAAGCAAACTGGACGCGGCCTTCCTGGCGGCGGTAAACGCCGAGTCAGGCGTACGGGGATACGTCATCACCGGCGACCGCGCCTTCCTCACTCCCTACAACTCGGGCTATCGCGTGTTCGTGGAGCATATGGGCGAATCGATGCGCGACTCGCTCGACAATCCGCGATTGCTCGCTTCGCTCGACGTGGTGTCGCAGGACATGGAGAACTGGCTCGCGGCGGGCGCGCGTCCAGAGGTAGCCGCGGTGGACCAGGGGCGCGTTGGCGATGCCCAGGCGTGGGTGTCCGCGGGCATCGGCAAAGTGATGTTCGACTCGTTGCGAGCGAACACGAACGCCGCGCTGATCACCTTCAGCGAAGAAGAAGCGATGGCCCGGGACGACCAGCGCGACGCGACCACCTGGATGCTGGTGCTTGGTTTCCTCGGCTTGCTGTGCGCATTCACGGTGGTGGGCATCGTGGTACACGAAACCACCGCGTTCCAATTGGAAGAGGAGCGGCACAGGGTCACCCACGGGGAGCTTGAGGAAGCGCGCGTGGTGAGCAGGCAGCGTGCCGATCTGCTCGCCGCGGCCAGCCACGACCTTCGCAACCCGCTTGGAGCGATCGTGATGGCGGCCGACGTGCTCAAGGACGGCGCAAGCGAAACCGGCGACGAAGACCTCGCCATGCTGGCCGACCAGGTCGCGGCCGCCGCCCAGCGCACGGCCATGCTGGTGAGTGACCTGCTGGATTTCACGCGTGTGGAGGCGGGCCGTCTCGTCATCGAACGGCGCCCGCTCGACCCCATGGAGGTGGTGCAGGAAGCCGTTGCGGACCTTCGCCTCTGGCGACCGAGCGCCGTCATCGATGTGCAGCGGGATGTGAACGGCGGAACCCGGTTGGAAGGCGACCCGAAGCGTCTGCGGGCCGCGATTCGCAACCTGCTCGAAAACGCATACCAGTACGCCGACGCGCCCTACCGCATTCGCGTGCTCACGAGGGACGAGATGGTAGAAATCCACGTTGAAGACGCCGGCCCCGGCATCCCCGTGGAGGAGCGCCCGCTGCTGTTCGAACAGTTCCGGCGCGGTTCCACAGCCGGCCAGCGCGAAGGCACGGGCATCGGCCTGTACGTGTGCCGGGGCATCCTCGAACAGCACGGCGGCCAACTCGAAATCGTGGATAGCGACCTGGGCGGTTCGGACTTCGTGTGCCGCATGCCCGCTGCCTGAACGGCGCTGACGAAGCGGCTAGTGCCCCGTCGGCATGGTCGCGCCTTCCTTGTCGTGGATGCCGTGCGAACCCACGATCGCTGCCGTGGCCGCGTTCATGCCGATAACGGTGACGTCCACCCCCAGGCGGCGGAAGTCCATGACCACCGAGTCCAGCGCGGATACGGACGAGACGTCCCACAGGTGGGCGCGCGTCACGTCGATGACGACTGTCCGCGGCACCGCGGTGATGCTGAAGGAGGACCGGAAAGCGCTTGCCGAGGCGAAGAACACCTGTCCGAAAACCTCGTAGCGGCGGACATCGCCGTCGGGAGAGTCGTGGATGACGATGTCCATGTCGCGGGCAACCTTCCAGGCAAAGAAGATTCCGCTGAGCAGCACTCCGGCGAGGACTCCCTGGGCCAGGTCGTGTGTGAGCACCACCACGACAACGGTCGCGACCATGACGATGGTGGACGTTGGAGGGTGCTTTCGCACGGTGCGGATGGAAGTCCAGGAGAAGGTGCTGAATGCGACCATGAACATCACCGCGACGAGAGCGGCCATTGGAATCTGCTTCACCCACGGGCCAAGCACGACGATGAGGAAGAGCAGGAAGACGCCTGCCAGCAAGGTGGAAAGGCGCGTGCGGCCGCCGGATGTGACGTTGATGACGGACTGGCCAATCATCGCGCAGCCGGCCATGCCGCCGAAAAAGCCTGTGACGATGTTGGCAGCGCCCTGACCCTTGCACTCGCGGTTCTTATTGCTGCCCGTGTGCGTGATGTCGTCGAGTATGGAGGCCGTCATGAGCGATTCGAGCAGCCCGACGACTGCAAGGGTGGCGGCGTAGGGAAGGATGATCTTCAGCGTGTCGAGGTTCATTGGCAGGTCGGGGATGAGGAAGACCGGGAGGGACGAGGGGAGTTCGCCCATGTCGCCCACGGTCCGCACGTTCAGTCCGAGGGCCATGGCCAGCCCGGTGAGGACGACGATGCAGACGAGCGGCGAGGGCACGGCGCGGGTGAAGCGCGGAAGGATGTAGATAATCGCGAGGCCCGCGGCTGCCATGGGATAGGTGAGCCAGGGGACGCCGGTGAGTTCGGGCATTTGCGCGAGGAAGATGAGGATGGCGAGGGCATTGACGAATCCCACCATGACTGAGCGCGACACAAAGCGAATAAGCGAGCCAAGCCCGATGAACCCGGCGATCATCTGCAGTACGCCCGCGAGCACCGTGGTGGCGAACAGGTATTGGAGCCCGTGTTCTTTCACGAGCGTGACCATGACGATGGCCATGGCGGCGGTGGCGCCAGAGATCATGGCCGGCCGGCCGCCAACGAAGGCGATGACGACAGCGATGGAGAACGAGGCATAGAGCCCCACCTTCGGGTCCACACCGGCGATGATGGAGAAGGCGATCGCTTCCGGGATGAGGGCGAGGGCAACCACGAGCGCCGCAAGCACATCGCCGCGGATGTTGCCGAGCCATTCGGCGCGGGAAAGGCTGATGATGCCGCGGAAGTTCGGCCGTGCGGCCAGCACCGGGTTTAGCACGGGGCGATGACCCGGCGGGCCGGAGTGGTAATTCTGTACAGGTTCAAGTCTCAATCCTCGGTGTGGCACGGCGTCCCGGCCCATTAACGGCGAGAGAGCGGTGTCAGCGACGTGCTCAGCGTAGGGTCCCGGCGTTGCGCCCGATTTGCATTCGCGTTTCGTGGGCGTTTCCGTGACGACGCGGCGAAACCGGTCGCAGGCCAGGGACAGCATGTCCAAAAGGTTGGGTACAAGCCCTGACGGCTCTCAAGGTGGAGCGGCATGGGCCGCCCGGCACCGGTCAGGGGGTGTTGTTAGTCAACGTGCTCAAGTGAGGTTAGCGTAAACCGCTGCTTCACTAAGCGCACTTGGGGTTACTACTCCGTAGCAGCCAGGGGGACGTGAGTGATCGTGGGAGGAATTTTCCCCCAAAGGAATTCTCCAAAAGCTCCGTCATGTTGCATAGTGCGTGGTACTCGTGGACGACCAGTTCTACCGCTACTGCGAACGGTGTGGGCAGCGATTCGAAATCGATGACCCGCAGTGCCCGGCCTGCCGGTGGCGCTGGAAGCCAACCTCTCTCCCGCAAACCCGGGCAATGGCGAAGGCGCTGCTCGAAGTGCTGCAAGGGTGGCGCCAGCAAGACCTGATTTCCGCCGAGACCTTCGACCGGCTGCGCGAGCGGACGGAACAACGCCTGGGGCCAAAGCAGGCCAGCGCCGCCACCCGCAAGGTATTCGAGTCGCCAGCACCTGCAAGTGCATCTGCCACTGAATCGGCTTCCGATTCCACATCTGCACCCGTAGCAGCCGGGGTTTCGGCAACAGGACCGGTATCGGCGCCTGGCGCTGCCAGTGTCCCTGTGGACCCGCCGAGACCGGCCGGACCGGGCCTTGGGAAGGTAATGGCAGACCGCCAGGCCGACGTCCTGCTCTACCTCGGAGCCTTCATGCTGGGCGTGGCAGCGCTGATCTTCGTGAGCGTCGGCGGCGAGAGCGTGAGTGCTGTCGTGCGTGTGTCGGTGCTCGCCGCGTACACGATCGCGGCGATTGCCGGCGGCATCTTCGTGCGCCGCTGGGATCGCGTGCAGGAAGCGGGGCACGTGTTCTTCGCTCTCGGCACTTTGCTGGTGCCGCTGAACTTCGTGTTGCTCTATGCGGATGTTCTCCAGGACACGGATGTCAGTGGCGATGTCGTGTGGCTCATCGGGTCGGTGTTCTGCGTGGCGTTCTACGGCGCACTGGCCTGGCGCGGCTTCGGCTGGCTGTATTCCATCCCGGCAGTGTTGGCTTTGCTCTCGGGCTGGCTGTCGGTCGCTTCGCTTTTGGGTTTGCCAGAAGAGTGGATAGGCGCCTGGTTCATGGTGCCGGCGGTGGCGGTTGCCGCGCTGGCGTCGCCGCGCTGGCCCGCACTGGCCATGGCGGGCACTGCGCTCGGCGGCGTAAGCCTGCTTTGGTCGATCGTGGCCGCCACTGCGGGGAGCCACCCCTGGCAGTTGCCGGCCACGCTGGCGATGGCGACCGCGGGGGTAGCGTGGTGCACGTACCGGTTCGGGGCGCGCGATGGCCTGTTTGCCGTGTTGGGGCTGGGCGCCTGCACCGTTACGACGGCACTGTGGGCGCTGGACACACCCAGGCCGACGCTAAGCTACCCGTTCCTCGCGAGCGGTGCGGCGTCACTGGCGCTCATCGGCGGGCGTGGACGATGGCCTGGCGCTCCCGAGCCCGCCGCGTGGTGGTATGCCGCAGGGATCACCGTGGCGCCGCTGTTCGCGATGGACCCCGGGGGTGAATCCGGCTGGAGTGGGCTGGGTTTCTTTGGGAGCGCGGCGGTGGCGGGCTACCTGGCCTGGAAGAACACTTCGAACGGCCTGATCACGCAGGCGACGCCTCCCGAAGTGACGGTGCGAATCACCAACCCCTGGGAGCGAGTGTTCTACGGCTGGGTGGCCTTCGCATTCGCGCTGGCCGGGGTGGCAATGTGGCAGGACCAGCTGGGAGTGAGCGAGCCGCATTCAGGCTGGGTATTCGCTGTGCTGGCTGCCGCGCCAGCCCTCGGGGTCGCGCTCTCGCCTCGGCTCCGCAACAACGGGGCGCTCGGCACTGCCATCGTCGCTTCGGCGGTGGCGGCGTTCGTCGCACTTCCCGCAGACGGCCACTTCCTCTATGCGGCTACGTTCCTGGCGATACCGGGCGTGGCGTGGGCCGCGGCCTTTGTGCGTTCGCAACGGTGGACGGCTGTGATTGTGGCCACTGCCTTTGCTGTACTCACGGCCTTTGCGCTGCGGGCGGAATACGGCTGGCCGATGTGGGCGCTGGCGCTTGGCTTCGCCGGCGCGGGACTGCTGGCGTTCTTCGCCCTTGAGCGGTGGCGCCAATACCCCACGGCGACTGAGCGCGGGATTTGCGTGCACATCCTCTCGTGGGGGCTGCCCGTGGTGGCGCTGCTTACCGCGTGGGGATCCCTGGTGGGCTTTACCGACGGCCGGGTGGAGTACGGACGCGAACTGCGCCAGCTGGTGGTCGAGCGCGGCGAATACCGTGTACTCATTCCGCTGGTGGCGGTGCTGGCGTTCATGGTTGCGTGGGAGGGGGTGCGGCTCGGCAAGCGCCTGGTGCTGCTCTTCGCAAGCGCGATCACCGTGGTGGCGCTGCTGCTCGTGATCGGGCTTGCGAACCCGGAGAACATCCAGTGGTACACCACTCCCATCGGCGTGTTCTTTCTTGGCATCGGGCTGGGGTTGCGCCGTTCGCCAGCGTTGATTCCGCCGCACCTGCGGTGGCACGAAACGGCACTCATCGCCGGGGTGGCGTTCATCGTGTTCCCCCAGGTGGAGCAGAGCTTCGAACCGGATGGGGCGGCCTGGGGGCTGGTTCTGATCGTCGAAGGGTTGCTGTTCCTGGCTGCGGGGTTCCTTCTTCAAGCACGATGGCTGGTGACTGGCGGAGTGCTCGTGCTGAGCGGCGTCGCCATTCGGTGGTTGTTGGCCAGCAGCGGAGCGGCGCCCTACTGGGTAACGCTCGGGCTGGTCGGGACGGCATTGCTGGCGGTGGGCATGTTGGTGCTCTGGCAGGCCGAATTGTGGGCGCTGGCACGGGCGCGTGCCGCGCGGTGGTGGCAGGAAGACGGCGAGTAAAAGTCTCGATATTAGGGCAATTACTTATCCATCGGTGGGTACAATCTCGTCTAGCATTGCGCCGTTCGATGAAACGGGAGGGTTCGGTTTTGCAAACGAAACGATGGCCAGGCTTGCAGTGGATAGCGCTAAGTGCCCTGCCGGCACTGATGCTCGTCGCCGTTGGCTGTGGCGGCGACGACGATGACACGAGCGGCGCGGATGCCAACGGCAGCAGCGACAACAGTAACGGCGACAGCAACGGGGATACGGGCGGTAGCGGCGCCTGGGAGGGCGAACTCGAAACCGGGGTGAAGGTCTCCGTGGAGATGTGGGTGCCTGCGACCGATCCCGACCTCGCCGATGTCGAGCAGTACCGCGAGGACACCGGCGCGGCGCCAGTGCTCTACGCGCGTGTGACGGCGACGAACGACACGGAAGCGCCCGACCGTGGCCGCTTTCTGACGCTCACCGATGGCGAGGGTGACCTGTTTGGGGAAAGCCGGATCGAGGTCGGCTTCCTCTGTTCCCAGATGCACGGTTGGTGGAACGACGCGCCAAACCGGAATGATCTCGTCGATGGCTACAACGCCATGGTCGGTGACCGTTGCGGCGGCAACTATCTCGGTGGGCCGGACCTTCTGCCCGGCGAAACCGTTACCTATTACGTCGCGTTGGAAGGCAGCGAGCCAGAGTTCGAGCGCATGTTCGGGGGACTTGGGAACGAACTGACGCGGTAAGCAGCAAGGAATAAGAGGGCCGGGAAAATGATTCCCGGCCCTCTTTGCGGGGGGACTCAGTCGACTAGGACTTCTTCCCGGCGAGCATTTCTTCGCGGGCGTTTTCCGCGCGCTTGGCGCCAATGGCGGACGTCACGTGCTCTTCCTCTTCCGGCGGAGGAATGACGGCCGGCATACCGAGGAACTTGATCCAGAGCTCACGGGCCCAGCCCATGGTGTGGTAGAGGTGTTCGTCCTCTTCCTCTTCTACTTCGTCGTGGGCTTCCTTCAGCGCTTTCGCCATCGCTCCACTGCTCTTTTCGGCGACGCGGCCGATGAGCTGCCAGTTCTGGTGGTCCTTCGTTTCGGCTTCGACCACGGATTCGGCAGCGACAAGCTCAGCCGCTTCAGGCGGCCCTTCGCGACGGGCCATTTCCATGGCGGCCACGAGCGATTCGCCCTTATGGCGAACGATCAGGCGCCCCGGCGTTTCGGTGGATGGATCGAGGCCGAGCGCATCGAAGACGCCGCGCAGCACCTTCTCGTGGTTCTGCGTCTCCTCGAGATACTTCTCCCACTCTTCCTTTAGATCAGGAGTAGTGGCGCACTTGATGGCGGCCTTGTAGATCTTCTGCCCGCCCATTTCGGTTTCGAGGGCCTGGTACAGCAGTTCGTGAACGTGTTCCTTGTTCATCGTGGTCTCCTTGCCGCGATAGAGCGCGGCGGCTCGGTGGTTTGGGGACGGCGTTCTTGCGAGTGCCGTCGATTGAAGGTAGCAACGCAATCGTGCAGTTCGCGTTACATGACGGCGCTCAACATTGCAGGTGCGTTGCAGGATTCGGAGCGGCCCTCAGCGCGAGCACAATCGGCGCGCGGAGGGCATCATGTGGCGCACTGGAGGTGCCCCATGTCCAACGTGCTCTACGAAACCGATGGCCCAATCGCCATCGTGACGATCAACCGGCCCGAAGTGCGCAACGCCGTCGACGGGCCAACATCGCGGGAACTGGCCGAGGCTTTCCGGTGCTACGACCAAGACGACGCGCTGGCTGTTGCGATTCTGACCGGCGCCGGCGGCTATTTCTGCG
>CAZDZP010000072.1:0-10990 GCA_964509855.1 uncultured Anaerolineaceae bacterium
CGATGGCGTAGGCGCCCGCGGCACCGGCCGCGATCGCCACGAGAAGGTCAAGGATACCGGGGCTGCCACGGGATGCCATCTGGTCGGTGATGCCTTCAGGTGGCAGCGCCCATCCGATCGCGATCGCCAGGATGATGGCGGCAAGCACGCCTTTCACCGCTGTGGGCAAGGCGATGCGCCCAAGCGCGAAGCTGCCCACCGCCACGGACATGCCAATGCCGACGATCGGCTGCATGAGCGGCGCCACGATCATGGCGCCGATGACCACCGCCGCGCTGTCCTGCAGCAGCCCGAACGAGGCGATGGCAACGGAGAGCATCAGCATGATGTAGAAGTCCGCGTCGCCTCGGCTGTTGCGGCGGACCTGGCTGTAGACCGAGAGCCGTTCCGACTCGGAGAGGCTGGGGACAATGCGGTAGATGACGTTCCATGCGCGCATGAAGGTGCGCACCCCAAAAGGGGCCTGCTGCGTGTAAATGAAGGCCGGGGTTCGGTGGCTGACCAGCCGTGGCGGCAACACGCGTTCCGAAAGCGTGAGCACCAGCCCGCTGCGCGGGGCCTCGGCAATCAGCAAGTCGTAGTCGTTCGCGTTGAGCTCTTCGAGGATGCCGGCCTCCAGGCTGCGGGCTGACGTGACCAGCGCCCGCGCCGGGATTTCGACCCCCCGTTCCTTGACCAGCTTTGAAATGCGCTCCTGCGCCGCCAGCGTTTGTTCCGGTGTCGCCCTGGAAGGCACCACGGTGAGAAAGGTTGCCTCGGCGGCGAAGGAGTTGACGAAGGTGTAGAGCGAGTGGCGAGCCGTTTCGTCCGGGTTCGAATCGTCGGTGGCGATGAGCACCTTCATCGCTTCGAGGTTCGTTGGTGGCCTGTTGATGACGGCCGCGCGGCAGGGCGGGCTGGCGACCAGCCGTCCGATGGCCGGGGCTGCAAGGTGCTTTTCGGAGGGGATGATGAGCAGAAAGCCTGGCGGAAAGTGGGCAACGGCAGCGTCGATGCAGGCCCCGTAGCCCGATTCGGCGATGAAGGTGGCACGAACGCTGCCCTCGGCCACACCCGGGAGTTCCGGGAGCCAGGCCGGCGGAAACGACGGCGCCATGGGGTCAGGTTCGGGTTCGACGAGCGCGATGGCGAGCGTCGCCTTCGGACCATTCATGGCGCGGGCGAAGGGGATTGCAGCTTCGGCGCTCGCGCGATCTTCGACTAGCACCAGGGTGCCGACGGCCTGCGGCAGGGCCTCGCCGCGGAAACGAGCACCGGGTGCGCGCTGAATAACCACGCGCAAGTGTGCGTCCAGCAGGCGGGCTGGAGCAAGAATTTATGCAACCCGAAGCAGAAGGCAATCGACCGTAGGATGTCCGGTGCTACTCTCGGAAAACGTTAACGTGAGAGTGAGAGTGCCACGCGTTGTTAGGCGCCGGCTTTGCTTCACGAACCTTCATCGCGCTTGAGAACCCCCAGTTCCGGCTGCTGTGGCTTGGGACGCTTTTTAGCTTCCTTGGCATGCAGATGCAGGTCATCGCGCGGGGGTACCTTGCCTACGACCTGACGGGCCGCAACGGCGCCCTCGGGCTGGTCATGATCGGCTTCGGACTTCCCCAGCTCTTCCTTGGTCTTTGGGGTGGCGTAATCGCCGACCGGCTGCCCAAGCGGAAAGTGCTGTGGGTTTCGCAATCGATTATCGCGCTGAACTCGGCGTGGCTGGCGGTGATGATCATCACCGGGCACGTCGAATTCTGGATGCTGGTGTTCGCATCGGTGGTGCAGGGCGCCGGCTTCGCCTTCGTTGGGCCGGCGCGGCAGGCCTACATTGGCGACATCGTCGGTCGCGACCGCATCGGCAACGCCATCGTGCTGCAGCAGATGAGCATGAACAGCACGCGCGTCGTTGGCCCCGCGCTGGCCGGCGGGTTCATCGCGGTGACCTTCATCGGCGTGGGCGGCGTGTACCTGATGACTTCGCTCGGCTTCGTTGTGGCGATGGTGACCATGGCCTGGCTACCTCCCGGGAACCCGGCGCCGCGCAAGGTGCAGCGCTCGCCGCTGGCCGACCTGCGCGACGGGCTGAGCTATGTACGGCAGCGCCCGGCGATTTCCAACCTCATCCTGGTTTCGTTCGCGGTGGTGATGGTGGGCTTCCCTTACCAGGCATTCCTGCCTTCGATTGCGGCGGAGATGTACAACGTGGGCTCCGGCGGGCTCGGGTTCCTCGCTTCAGCAACGGCGGTTGGCGCCCTCTTCGCGACCTTGATGGTGGCGAGTCGCGCGGGCAGCCCAGGGGCGTGGGGGCTCTCGGCCCTGTGCGGCGTCGGTTTCGGCGCCAGCCTTGTGGTGCTGGGATTCACCGGCAACTATCTCTTCGGACTGCTGGCGATGGTGCTGGTTGGCGGGTTCGCCGCCGGGTTCCAGTCACTCAACAACTCCCTGACGATGACCTACACGGACGACGAGTACCACGGCCGCGTGCAGTCGATGACTATGCTGAGCTGGAGCTTCTTCGGCATCTTCTCGCTGCCGCTCGGCATCCTCGCGGACCACATCGGGGTGGCGGAAACGCTGATGCTCATGGGCTGCGTCTCCATCCTGAGCATCGTTGGAATGCAGATTGTCGGAAAGAAGCAAGGCGTGGCAGCGGACCGCATCAAGACCGCCGCGCACATGGTGGAAAGGCAGGCGCAGGGGTCGGCGGGCGGCGGCGCAGGTGGTCGCTAGTTAGCCCGGCAGGGACGACTGTACTTCGAAGGCCAGGGGCAGCGCCGTCCGTTTCCATTCGGCCAGGTCCTTCGCGTAGCCGGGCTGGTACTTGGCAACGAGCAGGTCGCGCGCGAGTGCCTCTTCGGCGTCGTCTTCGATATCAAAGACCTGGGAGGGGATCTCGAGATCACGCATGCGAATGTTCAGCAACCTGTTGACGCGGAGGTTCTTCACCCAGTAGGCGTTCTCGCCGCTGCCCGCCAGCACGTAGAGCCGACGCGCACCGCCGCCCGGCCCGAGCGCGAACCAGATTTCCGTTTCGCGCCGGAGCCCTGTGTTGCGACCGATGGTAAGCAGGTAGCAATAGTCGTCGCTGGCGAATTCGGCGGGAAAACTGGTTGGTTGCACGGGCGGACTCCTCCGATGGCTTCGCAGTCTACATGCAGCGCCAATCACGGTTCGCGCCCGCTTTCCCTTACCGGCGCATAGCCGTGCCGGTGGTAGCCTTGAAAGTTGCCATGAGCGACAAAATTGGTGGTAGCGAGGGTACCGGAGACGAGGGCCTCCCCGACGAACGACCTTGGCGGCGGCGGGAGTATTCCGGGGCGGGTTCGACGCTCGGAGTGGCAGTGCTGATCGTACTCGCGGTGGGGCTGGCGGTGTGGTACTTCGAACTGCGCGGCGACCCGGGCCTGGGGACCGACGATGGCGGGCTCGGCATCGTGGCGCTTTCAGACGAGCTCAACCCGACGGACCGGGCGCCCGTGGCCGAGGTTGGCCGCGCCGCTCCGAACTTCACGCTGCGCACCCTCGACGACGAAGTAATCACGCTGAGCGACTTCCGGGGCCAACCGGTGGTGTTGAACTTCTGGGCCAGCTGGTGCGGGCCTTGCCGGCAGGAAACCCCGGCTCTGCAGCAGTTCGCCGAGGAACATGGCAACGTACACGTGATTGGCGTGAACCAGCAGGAACAGCCGCGAACCGCGCGCGAGTTTGCCGAGGAATTCGGAGTCACCTATCCCCTGCCGTTGGACCGCACCGGTGAGGTTTCGCAGGGCTTCCGGGTGAACCGTGGTCTGCCGGTGACGTTCTTTATTGATGCGAACGGCGTGATCCAGGAGATCCACTACAGCGTGGTCACGGAAGATGACCTGCGGGAGTACGCGCAGGGGCTCGTGCGCCAGTGACAGCTTCCGCAGGGGTGGCGAAGCCAGCGGCGGGGGGTAGCCGCTTCGATCCCTTCCGCCGTGTTTGGAGATTGCTCACGAACGTGAAGTTCGCGCTGCTGCTCGTTGGAGTGGCGGCGCTGCTCAGCATGGTGGGGGTGCTGATTCCACAGATGCCCGCCGAAATGCAGGGCAACCCCGCGGCCCAGGCTGCGTGGCTGGAAGGGCAACGCCAGGACTTCGGCCCCTTCACTCGCCCAATGGATCGGCTGGAGTTGTTCAACGTTTTCCGCAGCTGGTGGTTCAACGGGCTGTGGATGGTGATCATCGCGGCGGTGACCGTGTGTACTGTCAGCCGCATCCGGCCGACGGCGCGCAGCGTGCACCGCCCACAAAAGGTGGTAGCGGATACCTACTTCGAACGGGCGCACCATCGCGCAGCCTTCAGCCACGAGGGCGGCGTGGAGGCGGTGGAGCGCGAACTGCGCAAGGGCCGCTACGCAGTAGAGCGGGTCGGCGATCGTGATGGCGCGGCCTACCTCTTCGCGGAGCGGTTTTCGTGGAGCCAGTACGGCACCTTCGTGAGCCACCTGGCGCTGATCATGCTTCTGGTGGGCGGTCTGCTCACGACGATGGCGGGGTTCGGCCGAACGCTGGCGATAGCGGAGACGACACCAGCCGCGCCGCTCTTCGACGAGCCGGGCCCGGGCCAGATCTTCGTCGAGATGTTGGATGCCGTGCGTGGCATCGACGAGTCCGGGAACATCGTGGACTTTCGGAGCTTCCTGGAGATTCGGCAGGGCGACGAAGTGGTGAGCTGCGAAACGACCGTGAACCACCCCTGTAGCGCATTCGGTTATCGTTTCCACCAGGCAGCGTTCTTCAACGACCTGGCTCGACTGCGAATCGTTGGCCCGGACGGGCGGCTCTTGTATTCGGACGTGTTGGACTTCAATGCCGAAGCACGGGCAGTGCCGCGCATGGTGGTGGAAACGGCATCCGGCGGCGTGGTCTTCGATCAACCGATGCCGCAGCTCGGGAGCGAACCGGGGTCATCGCCTTCGAATGCGGTCGCCCTTTCGGCTATCGCCTTTGGCACCGGGAGCGGCGAGGTTGTCTGGCCGTTGGGGTGGACCATCCAGGCTGGCGAGATGCGCGTGGTGGTGAACTTCGGCACCGGTGAGTCGCGGGAGCTGCGTGCGGGCGAGGCGTTCAGGGTTGGTGAGGGGCTAACGGTACGGTTCGAGGGCGTGGCTGCCCTGCCAACCATCTTGATCGACGACATGCCAGGGGCGCGACCCGGTACGAGTGCTTTTGTACAGCTCGGCGAAGACCGCAACGGCGAAGCCTTCCTTGTGCTGGCTGGCGTCGACGACTTCCCGTTGCTGTTCACGCCGGGCCAGGAACGCGAAAACTTCCTTGGCTACCGCTACCTGTTCGAAGGGCGCGTCGACGGCGCGGGCATCGACATTCGCCGCGACCCCGGCCATGTATTCATCTGGCTGGCTATTGGCATGGCGCTTATCGGGCTCTCCATCACCTTCTACGTGCCCCGGCGGCGGCTCTGGGTGCGTGTTCGCGAGGATGAGACGGCAATGGCGGGAATCGCGGAGCGCACGACCCGCTTCGGGCGGGAACTGCGCCTGCTGGGCGCGAAGCTGGGCTCAAAGGACGCGCTCCTGCCGGAAGACCGGGAAGAGCGCTACTAAGGCATCGTCAACCCTTCGAGTGGGTGGCAGCACGCACACTCTTTTGCCCTCGACGTTTTGATACACATTTGCAGCATCCCGGGCGCGTTTGTTGGCATGGATGTGACCCTCCCATTGGTACTGTCTCGGGCACAACAGGAGGATGACCGTGGCTACGAGTACACAGGCAACTTCGAACAACGAACGCGGGCAATCGGCTCAGCACATGGAAAGCGGACGGGCGGAGCCTTGCCAGCATGCCTGGGTGTACTACGTCACCGTGGATACTAACGCGATAAGCGACCGCCGCTGCAAGGAATGTGGCCAGGGCGAACGAGTCGGTGGAAGGGAGGGATAAGCATGCGTTTTGCGCTTTGTGTCGAAGAATTCGACACGCCTGAGGAAACGGTAGCTCCGCTTTTGCGATTGGCTGAATCTGCTGGCGCCAGCATCGACATCGTTCACGTGCTGCTGGTTTCGACCAGCACGGGCGAGGCGTGGAGCGGCAGCCACGAACAGGTGCGCGAACGCGTTGGCGATCAACTCGACGAGACCCGTGACCAGGCGTTGCGGGAGCTATCGGTACTGGAATCACGGCTGGCCGTTCCCGCACGAGTTGCCATCCTCGCCGGTACCAACGTGGCCCAGACGATTCTGAAGTATTGCGACGAGGAGCAAGTCGATCTCATCGCACTTGCTTCGCACAACCCGGGCGATGCGCCCGGTGAAGCCAGGCTGGGAAGCGTCGCGAACGACGTGGTTCTCGGCGCCACATCCCCGGTCTACCTGCTCTACCCGTTCCCGAAGAGCGGCTCGGAAATTGACCCCGTGGCCTTTGCGAAGGGTTCATTCGTGTTTTCTTCAGACGGCGTCGAGCTGGGTGTCGTGGCGGAAGTCAAAAACAACCTCGTGCGGATCAGCGGAGACGATCACGAAGACTGGTGGCTGCCCAAGAGCACCGTCGCTGGCGCCGTATCCGGGCGCACCGAACTCCATCACACAAGGGCCGCGATTGAGGAACTCGCCGTCAGTCCACCGGCCCGGTAGGACGTGCGTGGGATGCCTTCGAATCTACTTCGCGCTCGTGCCCGGGGTGATGCGATAGGTGCAGTGCGGGGCGCCATCCAGGATGTGCTGCTCGCGCACGATGCCATTGCCGGGTAGTGCTGCCTTCAACATCTCGCACTCGTTCTCGCAAATCTGGGGATGGATGCGCGAAAGGTCCAGCACAGCGCAGTTGCGTTCGTGCAGCAATACCGAGTCGCCCTCGCCCGGCTCCGAATCGGCCATGTAACCCTCGCGAGTCAGTGAATCGGCGAGTTCAGCAACCTGTTCGGGCAGCGAAAGACTGGCGAGCCGCGGGCGCAGCCGCATAACTCGCCGCTCCACGCGAAACGCCAGCAGCTTTCGCAGCAGGGCGGGGTCTTCTTCCTCCAGGAAGAGGAGTGCTTCGTTGGCGAAGCTGCTGTAGGCCTTGGGGAAAAGGTTCTCCCCGGCGGCTGCGAGCGAGAAGTAGAAGCGTGGCCGGCCCGGCTGACCGCGCCGCGCTTCGTGGTCCACGAGCCCTTCCGCCTGGAGCGCCGCGAGATGCTGGCGGATACCGCTGACAGTTACGCCGAGGTGGTCGGCGATTTCTTCAGCGCGCGCCTTCCCCTCCAACTTAATGTATTCGAGGATGGCCCGGCGTGGCTGGGAGAGTACTTCGAGCGAGCTCGTGGGGGACATTTCGGTTCTCATGTTTTTCACCTGGGGCCTATGCGCTGGAGTCTCATTAGAGCGTAAAGCCATGGCCAACTGCATCTACAGGGGCGAATGGGATGGAAAACCAAGGCCGGACGGTCCGGGGCAATGGCTGGAATCGTTTGAGGACCGTGCTAGGTTTCGCTTGCGATATCCCGAAGTCGTGAGAAATCGACGGAGATGAAGAGTCCCTCGGCTTCGGCACAGAGCGTGTCACCGGCGTGAAGCGTGCCGGAGGTGAAGATCTTGCGTCCGTCCACACGATCCACCTGGCCCTTGAATACGACTTCCCTGTAAAGCGGAGTGGGACGCCGGTAATTGACGATCAGCCTCCCCGTCATGCCCGGGTTTCCCGTCATGGATTGGACCATGCCGAGCACTTCGTCGAAGGCTGCAGAGACGATACCGCCATGGACATGCCCCGGCGGGCCTTCATATTGGCGAGTAAAAGTTGCGGAACCGTGAACAACTTGTCCTTCGACGTGAAGTTGCAGCGGCGGCGCAATGGGATTGGCTGGCCCAAGCAGCGGGCTGTTGTCGAAAGATGCGGCGGCATCTCCGGAATTGGACGCTTCGCCGAAGCCCCAGACCACATCCCGCTTCGGTGCAGCCGTGATCGTTCGGGCGAGTTGTTCCCCAAGTTCGGCGGCAAGCGCGAGGTCTTCCGGCGTGGCGTCGGTGTCCATCAGCGCTTCGATGGTGTCGCGCATGGCGCTGGCAAGGCGGTAGAGGGCGGCGCGTTTGCTTTCGGGGGGCACCTCGCCAGGGGTCCAGCGGCGGCCCGAGCGGAGCGTTTCGTTGTAGGTGTTGGGGTCTTTCGTCACAACGTGAGTCTACCCCAGTGCACTACTGGAAGAGCGCGCCGACGGATTGGCCCGAATGGATGCGCGTGATCGCGTCGCCAAAGAGCGGCGCAATGGGGATGACGGTGAGGTTTTCCAGTTGCTTGCCCGGCGGCACAGGAATGGAGTCGGTGACGACCACTTCGCGCACTTTCAGCGATTCGAGCCGCTGGATCGCGGGACCGCTGAGCACCGGGTGATAGGAGCTGATGACGATCTCCTGTGCCCCGTTCTGTCGCAGCGCCTGCACGGCCGAAACAATCGTCCCGGCGGTGCTGATTTCGTCGTCGAGGATGAGGCAGTTTCGGCCGTTCACTTCGCCGATGACGTGCATGGCCTCGGTCATTTCCGCATTGCCAATGCGGCGCTTGTCGATGATGGCGAGCGGCATATCGAGCCGAACGGCGAGGTCACGCGCGCGCTTTTCGCCGCCGACGTCCGTGGCAACGATGGTGTAGTTCTCCAGCCGCTGCGTGCGGAAGTACGTGGAAACCGGATAGAGCGCGTTCAGTTCGTCCACGGGGATGTTGAAGAAGCCCTGGATTTGCCCGGCGTGGAGGTTCATGGTCAGCAGGCGGTCGGCGCCCGCGGTTTCGAGCAGGTTCGCCAGCAAGCGCGCGGAAATGGGGACGCGCGGCTGGTCCTTCTTGTCGCTGCGTCCGTATGCGTAGTAAGGAATGACGGCCGTGATGCGCCCGGCCGATGCGCGGCGGGCGGCGTCGATCATGATCAGCAGTTCCATGATCGAGGTGTTCACCGGCGAAACGAAGGGCTGCACGAGGAAGACATCGCGCTGGCGAATGTTCTCCTGGAACTGCACGAAGATGTTCTCGTTCGAGAACTCGAAGACATCGACTTTGCCGAGAGGACGCCCCAGTCGGTCGGCGATGGCGTGGGCCAGTTCAGGGTGTGCGCGGCCAGAAAACAGAGCGAGGTCGGTATACACCAGCGGACGGCCTCTTCCCCGGGATGATGGTATTGCAGAGCCCGGAATCACGTTTTGGCGGTAACGGGAGCCTAGCACGGGCCGCGGGAAGGCGGTAGGCGAAGGGCCGGCGTGTGAAGTGGAGCGGATTAAAGCTGGCTTTAACGGTCATGCTATGGATCAAAGCGTCACGGTACGTCGCTTTAATGCTGAGTAGGTGATCACATTCAAGCTGGCTTTAGAACCGAGGTTGCGGATTAAAGAAATGGGCGTCAAACTTTAATCATGAGTCCGGACGACTTCGCACAGGGCTTTCCAGGGCAACTAGTTCCGGCCGGAGAAGGTGTGCTGGCCTTCGTCCCTGAGATGCTTCCGCCAGAACTGACCGTCACTCGCGAACTTCTGCGTTCGGCTGAGTTAGCGCGGGCAGCGGTGAGTGAACTCACCGGTCAGGCACGACTGATTAAGAACATCAACCTTGTCATACGTCCCTTGGCGCGCCGCGAAGCTGTCATGAGCAGCCGCATCGAGGGAACTCAGACCGAAATCCGCGAACTTCTGATGAGTGAGACGGAAGAGGAGCCACCGGATCCGGACTCAGACGTCTTCGAGGTGTTGAACTACCTGGCCACAATCGACCTCGCGCAGGCATGGTTTGACGACGGGCGCAATCTCGATATGTCGCTCGTTAAGGAGCTTCATGCTCGCCTCCTTTCTGGCGTTCGGGGGGATGACAAACAACCGGGATTGCTGCGACGCAAAGACGTGTACATCGGAAACCGCTCACGCGGAATCCAGGAAGCGCGCTATGTCCCTCCGCCAATGGAGCACGTCGCATCTTTGATGGACGATCTGTTCTCATTCGTCTCAGGCCCGGATGCCTATACAACGCTCGTGGATACCGCGATAGCCCATTATCAATTCGAGGCCATCCACCCGTTCGAAGACGGGAACGGGCGATTAGGAAGGTTGCTGGTCCCATTGCAACTGATGCAGGACGGTGCACTCGATCGTCCGCTGGTGTATCTCGGGCCAACGTTACTCGAGCGCGACCAAGAGTATCGCGACGGATTGTTAGCGGTTAGCACGCAAGGGAAGTGGCTGGATTGGGTGCTGTTCATGCTCGACGCAATGCGAGTGGCAGCATCCGATGCACTGCGACGAGTTCAGCGTCTCATGGAACTACACGAGGGATACCGCCAACTCATTGCCTCTTCGACCTCGTCAAAGTTTCCACTTGTGGCACTCGACGTCGTGATGGATCGAACGTTTGTCGCAGTGCGGGATATCGAACGCTACGCGCAGACTACGTATCCAACGGCCAAGTCAGCGATTGAAACGCTCGTGGAACTGAAGATTCTCGTTCCTCATGCGCGAATCAAGGGGCGCCAGGTATGGCGGGCGGAGCAGCTCCTCCGTGAAGTCTACGAGGACTGAGGGACAACCTTACTGGCTGAATGACCCCCGCGTTGGACGCACCCCCGCGCGCCGTTCAGAATGCCGCCACGCGTTCGACTCACGCGAAGGGGGCTGCCATGGGAATCCGCGAACTCGCCGAAAAGCTGTGGACCGGCGAAGAGACCACGCTGAACATCCACCCGGTCGCCGGGCGCTTCCCGGACGGTGAAGAGATCGCGGACGGCATCCTCTATTACAAGGGCACGGCGGCTTCGAACACCATCGACACCGGCGACGGCCTGGTGATGCTCGACACCGGCACGCAGCAGGAAACGCAGTCCATCTACAACACGGTGCGCGGCTGGCGCCCCGATGCGCCGCTGAGGGCGGCCGTGTTTTCGCACCACCACGTGGACCACATCTTCGGCGTTGGCGCCTTCGACCAGGAGGCGCGCGAGAAGGGCTGGGCGGCGCCGCTCGCCTATGGCCACGAAGACATCCCCTGGCACCTGGACCGCTACCAGAAGACGCTCGGCTGGA
>CAZDZP010000073.1:0-10937 GCA_964509855.1 uncultured Anaerolineaceae bacterium
CGAGGAAGTCGGCATCGTTGAACACGTTGACGCTGAAGCTCTGGCTCGGATTGGCCGCGTTGACAAGCGTGGTGCCAACAGCTCCGGCTACCGGTTCACCGCCGAAGGCAACCAGCCAGCCCGATTCATTGAAGGTCAGTGTCAATGACGAGGTCTGCGCAACACCGTGCAGGGGCGCGACAAGGAGGACTGCACCGACCAAGACCAATGCAACGCCAAGCACGGCCCGGAGCTTGGCTGCTGCCAAGAGGGATAGACGCACATAGGAAACCCAAGTAACGAACGGCATCAGGATGAATTTGACGGATACTCAATCAACGGACAATCGCGCGGGCCGCCAGTCTCTTGCGGCGTGGACATCCGCGTTGAGCATGCTGGGGCGGAGTGGGGTGCGATCAATCCGCCTTTTCAGCTGGCTTGGCGCCACATGTTTCCGCGACGTCCAGGTGCAACCTGTGACCGTTGTCGGTTCAACGGTGCTGCTCCCAATCGGTCGTTAAAGATCCCTTCAGGCCCGCTGCCCAAATGCCGAGTATTGAAGTGAGGCGCACCCGTAGTAGGTGATGCTGGGTCTTTGGGATTCGAAAGGGGCATCGATGCAGGTTCTGTACATTGAAGACAACCCGGTCAACGCGGTGCTCGTTGAGCGCATATTCGATCGGATTCCTTCGGCGGATCTAGTGGTCGTGCCAAACGGTCAGTTGGGCATTGCGGCGGCGCGGCACTATCATCCTGACCTGATCCTTTTGGACCTGCATCTCCCTGACATGTCCGGAGAAGATGTCCTGTGCCAACTACGCGCCGATCCTGATCTTCGGGAGATATCCGTGGTCGTCCTTACGGCCGACGCGGCGGAGGCAACTCGCACGCGCGCGATCGCCCTCGGGGCAAAGACTCTGCTCACCAAACCGCTCCAGGTGTCCGACGTGATCGATGTCGTCACGGCGGGCACAGAATCCCGGTATCGCTCATGAGTAAGCTCTCGAGAACCCCGGGAAGCCGGGTTGCCGTCACGGGCATCATCCTCACAACGCTGGCTCTGCTCGGCTTCTATGTGTTTTCTACCCGCGAAAGCTCGGCAGCCCTTGATGAGCTCCGGGAACAACAACACCTGGCCGACCAGTACTCGATTCTCCAGGTCAAGATAGTTGCCGCTGAAGGAGCGTTTTACGAAGCGCTTCTCTTCCCTTCTTCAGCGACACGGCAGAAGCTCGACGAGGCAATCGAGTCGGCGTTCGCGCAGTCCAACGTGATCGCCACCATCAGTCCCGCCGAAGCCGCCCGCCAGGCAAGGTCTTACGCCAAGTTCGCCGAACCGCTTGCGCTCCTGAATCAGACACTCGCTGGTGATGACCTGGGCGCCGTTTACGACCTCGTATTGGATGGGTCTAATGTCATTAGCGACCTCGTCGAAGACGCTTCAGCGAACGCGGCCTTGCTGAAGGCCGAATCGGACGCAACCGCCGCTAGGTTTGAGCACACACAGGAAATGCGCCTCTGGCTTGCAGTTGGGGTGAACCTCGTTGGCCTCGGGTTTGTGACCTGGCTCGCGATTGTGATTCGCCAGAACACCCGGAGGCAGGTGGAACTTGCCGTGCAGAACCAGGTGCTCGAATCCTCCAGTGCCCGGGCGGAACGTGCCAGCTATGAGAAGTCGGAGTTCCTCTCCCGCATGAGCCACGAGTTGCGGACCCCCATGAACGCCGTCTTGGGGTTCGGACAGCTGCTGCAACTCGATGACCTGAGCAAGGAGCAGCGCGAGAACGTCGACTACATCATGAGTTCCGGGCGCCATCTCTTGCGGCTCATCGACGAAGTGCTGGACCTCTCACGAATCGAGGCTGGAAAACTCGAACTTTCACTAGAGGCCTTCGAGCCGGACATGGTCGTTACCGAGGTCGTCCAAATGATGCGGCATCTCGCGGCGAACTCCGGGATCGAACTGACTGTTTACCCCGCACCCGATGGTATCCGGGCGGTCGGTGACGTCCAACGCACTAAGCAGGTTCTGCTCAACCTCGTTTCGAACGCAGTCAAATACAATCGCCCCGGCGGTCGTGTCGCCATCGATGTCACGTCGGGTGCAGACGGCCGTGTCGCATTCTCGGTTTCCGACACGGGCCGGGGGATTTCCGAGGAGAAGCTCGACCGTCTCTTCGTGGCATTTGATCGCCTCGACGCCGAAGGAAGCAATGTTGAGGGCACGGGACTCGGCCTCACGGTGTCACGTGTTCTTGTTGAAGCCATGAATGGCACACTCACGGTTGAATCGGCTGTGGATCATGGTTCGACGTTTTCTATCCATCTGCCAGCAGCGGTGGCAGAAGTGGTTACCAACACCGAGCACACCCGGACCGAGGCCCGGGATGAATCGTTCAGCATTCTTTATATTGAAGACAATCTCTCGAACTTCGGACTGGTGGCACGCTGGCTGCGGCAGCGCGGCGATGTGCGGCTCCTTGCTGCACGGACTGGAAGTGAAGGCATTACTCGTGCTCGGGAGGGTCGGCCCAGTCTCATCCTCCTCGACTACCACCTCCCGGATATGACGGGACTCGATGTCCTTGAAGTTCTCAAGATGGATGCCGTCACCATGGACTGCCCAGTCGTCGTGCTCACCGCGAGCCGGAGTTTGCGTTTGGCGGAGGAAGCACGTCAACGCGGAGCTGTGTCAGTCCTTCGAAAGCCGCTGGATTTATCCGAGCTTCTCGAAACCATTGCGCAGGCCAACCAGGGGCCACATCCGGCTGCTGCATGATGCCAAGGAGGCACTATCGTGAGGATTGAGACGTTTAGCTTGACGCCCGGTTCCAGCCCAGAGCCATTCAGCCCAGCCGAAAGCACGGCGGCGACCCTTGTGCTCGCCTTCGGGGATCCCGATCGCGACCGCGTGCGCGGTCTTTTCGAACGGCTGATGGAGCGGTTCCCGGGCGCCCACGTCCTGGGTTGTTCGACCGCTGGGGAAATCGTCGGTGATACGGTCGTTGACCACACACTCTCCGGTGCGATTGTGCACTTTGAGCAAGCCCTGCTGCGTAGCATGAGCGTCTCTGTCGCTCAGCCAGGCGATTCGTTTTGTTCCGGGCGAAGCATTGGAGAGCAACTGCAGCTGGCATCCAAGGATCTCCGGGCCGTCATCGTCCTCTCCGATGGGCTCCACGTGAACGGTTCTGAACTCGTTCGCGGTCTGAACCAGGCGCTCACAGCCGATGTCGTAGTTACCGGTGGACTCGCGGCTGACGCCGACCGCTTCGGCTCCACCTGGGTCTTCGCTGATGGCGAATTCCAGGAAGGCAAAGTCGCCGCAGTCGGTCTTTACGGCGACGTTCGGGTTGGGCACGGTTCCGTTGGTGGCTGGGATATCTTCGGTCCTGTACGAACCGTTACGTCGTCAACGGATAACGTGCTATACGAACTGGACGGACGCCCGGCACTGGAACTCTACAAAGACTATCTCGGCGTACGTGCAGTGGAGCTTCCAGGCTCCGCTCTGCTCTTTCCGCTCGCAATTCAGAATGACTCTCGCAGCGAGGAAGCAACGGTTCGCACCGTGCTCGCTGTCAACGAACAGACCGACTCCCTGACGTTCGCGGGCGACATACCGCAAGGGGCACGGGTCCAGCTAATGCGGGCGAACTTCGATCGCTTGATTGACGGCGCACAGTCGGCCGCAGCCGCGGCCGGCCACCTTGCTCCCTCGACGGGTCCGCTGCTGTCGCTCGCGATCAGCTGCGTCGGGCGCCGGCTCGTCCTTGGCCAGAGGGCGGAGGAGGAACTGGAAGCGGCCATCTCTACCCTGCCCCGCGACGCAAGCCAGGTCGGGTTCTACTCCTACGGAGAGCTTTCGCCACTTGCTTCCGGGCGCTGCGAGTTGCACAACCAGACTATGACTATGACCACGATCTGGGAACGGGCCGCCTGATGCATCCACACCTCCAGCGACATCTCCGCAAACTGGGCCTAGACAAGGGTTTCGCGTCCCTGACCCCCGAGTCCTGGGAGCTTTTTCTTGAGCGCGTGAGCCGCAGTTATACCGATGCGGACCAGGAGGCATACCTGCTGGAGCGGTCGCTCACGATCGCGTCACGGGAGATGGAGGCACTCCACGAACAACTCACGGCAGCAGTGAGTCGCTACTCGGACCTCTACAACGAGGCCCCGGCGCTCTACATAGTCACCCAAATCGTGGACGGCCAGCACGTCATCAGCGATTGCAACGAACGCACTCTGCAGGTGCTCGGCTATGCCAGGGAACAACTCGTTGGACACCCGATCTCGGTCGTCTACCAGAATGCTACGCCGGTTGACCTGCAAGTCACGGGGCAAACGCAGGCATGTGCAATTGTCGATGCAAAAGGAGCCTGTCTCGATACGGTTGCGAGGGCTGTACTCGAACAAACGGAGTCGGGACTGGTTCAGGGTGCGCGTATCATGTTTCTCGACCTGAGCGGCCACATGGAGCTGCGCGAAGCCCTTCAAGCGAACCGCGCCAAGAGCGAATTCCTTTCACGCATGAGCCACGAGTTGCGCACCCCAATGAACGCCGTGCTTGGCTTCGCCCAACTTCTCGAACTGGACAGCACGACTGACGGGCAGCGTGAACACCTCGCTCACATAATGTCCGCTGGAAGGCACATGCTCCGCATCATCGACGAAATCCTCGAAATCTCAAGGATCGAGTCTGGAAAACTCGAGTTGGCTCACGACGCATTCGCACCGGGCTCGATCGTGGAAGAGGTCATTGAGATGGTTATGCCGCTTGCAATCTCTGCGGGAATTGAACTGACGCTCGATCCGGTGCCCACCGAAGTCTGGGCGAGGGGGGATCGCCAACGCACAAGCCAGATCCTTGTAAACCTCGTAGCGAACGCTATCAAGTACAACCGAAACAAAGGGAGTGTCAGACTGACGGTCGATAGCGACGAGAACAGAGTAGTCATCCGTGTCCGCGATACGGGGATCGGGATAGCAGAGAGGGACTTTGACCAAATATTCGAACCGTTTCACCGGCTCGGCGCGGAACGCACCACCATTCCGGGTACCGGGCTCGGGTTAGCTCTGTCGAACCGCCTCGCGGAAGCAATGGACGGCGCCCTTTCCGTTGTGAGTGAAATCGGTGTGGGATCGACGTTTTCGCTCGAACTCCCCCGTTCCGGGGAAGCTGCACGACGCGTCCAGTCCGATTACCAGCCATACGAAAGGGCAGCTTGATGACCACTCCCATCAACGCCGAGGCTCTGATTACGATTGTGGATGACGAACCGCTCAACGTCGCCCTGCTTCAATCCGCGCTCAAGCGCGCGGGTTACACCAACGTGGAGACATTTGGCAACGGAGAGGATGCCCTCGCAAGACTCTCGCGGCAGCTCTCTGATGTCATCCTGCTCGATATCAACATGCCGGGCATGAGCGGCACCGACGTACTCACAGCACTGAGAAGAGTTTATCCCGACACCTTTGTGCCAGTTGTCATTCTGACAGCCGACAGCGGAATGTCGATTCGCGAGCAGTCGCTTTCGCTAGGCGCCATCGATTTCCTCCTGAAACCGGTGAATGTGGCGGAGCTACTCCTGCGCGTATCAAATATCCTGCGGACGCGCCGACTGCAGGTCGAACTCGAGCGAGAACGTGTACACCTCGAGGAACGAGTGGCCGAGCGAACAAGAGACCTGCGCCTGGCCAACGACGCGCTTGTGCTAGAAAAGCAAGCGACCGAACGCATGCGCGACGCCGAACAAGCGTTGGAACAGAGGCTCCGACACCTGGCCTTCCATGACATCCTCACTGACCTGGGAAACAGGGCCCTACTCAGTGAGCGATTAGAAGAGCGCCTCACCGCGTCTCGCCACAGTATCGGGCTGCTGCTTCTGGACATGGACGACTTCAAATCTTTGAATGACGCGGCAGGGCATGCTGCAGGTGACACCGCACTTCGTCGTGTGGCTGATGTTCTTCGCACGTCGATCGGCCCTTCGGATCTCGCTGCCCGTATTGGTGGCGATGAGTTCGCTGTTCTTGTCAGCCGACCCGACGCCCTACGATACCTGTACGAACTGGCGAATAAGGTTCGAGATATGCTCGCGCAGCCGTTCGTAGTCGATGACCGAGAGGTAAGCATCGGCTGCTCAATTGGCCTGAGTGTGGCCGCACCTCACGAGGTGTCGGCGTCGGAGCTGATGCGACGGGCGGATGTTGCCATGTACACAGCGAAGAGCCGCAAGCCCTGTCTTCCTATTCTGTTCAATACATCGATGGATGACTCGCTACTGAATCGACTTGCCATGGTCTCGGACTTCCGTGAGGCGGTGGCCAACCAGCAGTTCCGCCTGCACTTCCAGCCCATTGTCCGCCTCACTTCCGGAATGCCGGTGGGATTCGAGGCACTCATTCGGTGGGAGCATCCCATCCTAGGGCACCTCTCCCCGAACACATTCATACCGGTTTCAGAGGACTCCGGGTGGATCCGGAGTATTGGGCGCTGGGCTACGGAAGAGGCCGTCCGCTTCCTTGCCGGGGTGCTTCCGGTCCCGGGCATGCAAGACAGCTACGTTTCGGTGAACGCCTCCCCCATTGAACTCAAGGATCCAGGCTTTGCTGAATCTGTTGGCGCGGTCATCGAACGAGCCGGCATCTCGCCCTCTCAGTTCGTGGTCGAGATCACGGAACGAGTAGCGATCGATGCGGCCTACGACGACCGCCCCCTCAACATGCTGGCCACCCTCCGAGACCTCGGCGTGGGTGTGGCGCTGGATGACTTCGGCACCGGCTATTCCGCGCTCAGCTACCTTCGCCAGTTGCCCCTTACTGCCCTGAAGATCGACAAATCATTCGTGCACGGCATCGGGCGAGATGAGCGAGAAGAGCAGATCACAGCGTGCATCGTCGCACTTGCCCGTGCGATGTCGCTAACAACAATCGCCGAAGGCGTTGAAGAGGCGGCCCAAGCGCTCTGGCTCGAGGCAGCCGCATGTCTCAACGGACAGGGCTACCTGTTTAGTCGACCACTAACGACGGCGGCGGCCTACCGATACCTCGAGAGCTTCGGCCGGGAGGCGGCATGATTGCGCCACCACTAGGCTCCCATGGCATTCGCGTTGCGGAGCTGTTAGCTCTTGGCACGCTGGCGATGTTTGTAGCACTCATCTACGCCGTTCCCTTCTCAGAAACTGCCCTCGAAGCCTTCACCACCGTGGTCCTCATTGTCGCGGCCATGGGTTCCGTGGTCGTGCTCTCGGTTATAGCCGGCACGGCGTTGAACAGGCGCGACAGATGGGGTTGGCGATTACTGGCCCTTGGGTTAGGAGCATGGGGAACCGGCGAAGCGCTGTGGTTCGGTTACACGATGGCAGGTGTTGACCCCTTTCCGTCGCCCGCCGACGCAGCTTACCTGGTCGGATACCCACTGCTGGGGGTCGGAATCGCAGTCCTTAGTGCCCCAGCGAGAAGTCTCGCGCAGATCCGTGTCGGACTCGAAGGCCTTGCTGTCGCCTGCCTGGCCGCCGCATCGTTGTGGTTTGTGGTCTTTCCGCCCGCCTTTTCTTCCGGCGAAGATCTCGTGACGTCGCTGATTACGATAGCCTACCCATTTTTGGATGTGGTCTTGCTCGTCGCCCTTTTGGCTGCCTTCGGCAGTGGCAGCAGGCTGCCGGTTTCTACCACAGCCTGGTTGGTCGCCGGTCTTGTCGCCGTGATTGCCGCCGACATGGCGTTTCTTCTGACGGAGTTCGGTGCGGGCTACACAGCAGGGATCATCGACGCTGGTTGGCTCGCTGGATACCTGTTGATCGCCCTTTCGGCACTGGTCTGGCGCCGGAAGCAGGCACACGCCACCGGGCGACAGGCTAGGTTCAGGAGCGAAGAAAGCTGGTCCCAGTACGTCGTCCTGATGGTGCCACTGGCGGCAGTCGTGTTCCTCGCGTCCCGCCATCTGGAGCTGCACCACACGCCTAGCGATTTCGCGTTCGGGGTGTTCGTCGTCGCCGGAGTTCTAGGTGCGACCTTACGCCACGCGGTTGCCCAGCGCGACCAGTTCCAGACCAACCGGCGACTCCGCGTTATTGGTGAGGAGCTCCGAGCCGCAGTACAGGAAGCTGAGCGAGCAAGCGCCGCGAAAAGCGAGTTCCTCTCACGGATGAGCCACGAGCTGCGGACGCCGATGAACGCTGTGCTGGGGTTCGGACAGCTTCTGGAACTGGATGATCTCTCCGACGAGCAACGGGAAAACGTTGATTACATCCTGAGCTCAGGTCGGCACTTGCTTCGACTAATCGACGAAGTGCTCGAGATCTCCCGGATCGAGGCAGGCAAGGGTGAGCTTTCCATGCAACCCTTCGCGCCGGAACAACTCGTGAGCGAGGTTACCGGTCTTATGCGCCCCCTGGCGGCAGAAATGGGGATAACGCTGCAGACAGGGGCGTGCCCGCCCGAGCTCATGGCGGTGGGCGATATCCAGCGCACGAAGCAGGCCCTGTTGAACCTTGTCTCGAATGCGATCAAGTATAACAACCCCGGTGGGAGGGTATCGGTGAAGGTTGACGCCGCCGCGCACGGTCGCTTGGCTTTCTGTGTGTCCGACACGGGACCGGGGATTCCCGGTGAAAAGCTGGAGAGACTGTTCCATCCCTTCGAGCGGGTGGGCGCCGAGAAAACCGGCGTACAGGGCACGGGGCTCGGGCTAGCCTTGTCTCGCGCACTCGTCGAAGCAATGGGTGGCGTCCTCGACGTCGAAAGCAAACCGGGAATTGGATCGACTTTCTCGATTCAGCTCCCAGCTGTCGTCCGCGCGTCTCCCGTCCGCGCCGATGACCAGGAGCAGTACCTCACGGTGGTCTATGCGGAGGAGGACTTCTCGAATTTCGGTGCCGTCGATTGCGCGCTGCGCCAGTTGGGCGACGTTCGCCTGTTCAAGACGAGTTCCGCAGGCGAGGCAATGGCTCTTGTCCGCGGCTCGGTGCCGGACCTCGTCTTCTTTGGCAGTCGACTCGACGACATGACCGTGCTGGAGGCCTTGCGAATGCTCAAAACTGAGCCAGGAACAGCCTCGGTACCGGTCGTTGTCCTCAACACCGGACCGGAACCGCTGCGCGCGGGGGAATTGCGCACTGCAGGGGCCGCAGGGCTCGTGACGATGCCTCTCGATGTCACGGAGTTGTTGGCGACAGTGCGGTTCCTCACCGGCAAGCACGCGGCTGCGGCCTAAGCGTAGAACTCCCTCGCCTCAGTTCAGGGTGCTCTGGCCGACCCGGTTCACACCGATGTGCGAGCCGCAAGCCTAAGGCTGACAGGCCTATGGTCCGATGCTACCCCCGTGCCGAACACCGACTCCACTTCCTCATGGACAAGGTGCTCAACCGCACCTGCCTTCGGTAACGCACGGAGCGGACCCGAACCGCTTCGGGTCAGCGCCTGGGTGAAAAGGATATGGTCGAGGAGGATCATGGGATCGCGGTCTGGCTCCAACCGGTCGCTGAAGCGCGCGGTCCAACGGAGATGCTGGGGAGCATCGAAGAGGGCGTGGTTGAGGAAACGCATGGCGAAGAAGATGTCCCCCTGAAGGTTGGAGATCAGATCGTGCAGGAGGTATTCCCGTTCGAAGAGTTCCTTGCCGGGGCCGTCGTTCAGATCGCCGATAACCAGAATCGCTGGGTCGTCTTCCTGGCGGAAGCGGTGGTCGATATAGGCACGGACATTGAGGGCCTCGGAACTCAGCTTGACCCGGGCTGCGTGTGAGTTTGCAAGGTATCGCGCAACCTGCGGCTCGCTAGCGTAGATCTCGAAGGGCTCACCGGGACGACGGGCGCGCGGCGCACCCGCAGTGAACTTGCTCTTGAAGTGAACTCCGATGATCTCCACAAGTTCGCCGTCGACGCGGACACGCAACGTCTGCGGGTGCCGAAAGTAGCGATGCGAGGCCCGCGTGGCTACCGGCACGTCAACGACATCGCCGATGGTGGCAAGACGGGGAATCGAGACCATCCAGGTCCCGTCCGGCCGAATCGATTGAGAAGCACGGGCGGCGAAGTCGCGCCACGTCGTAACGTCCAACAACTCTGGGGCGGTCCGGTCGACGATCTCCCCTCTTACCAGAAACCACTGCCATTGATCACCTCTCGTCGCATAGGCTTGTCCCGCGGGGCGCTTGACCAGCTCGAAGTCCGTGAGGCGTTGGCGGACGAATCGCTCCATTTCGCCTTCACCTGCAGGTGCCTCGCAGAGGAAGAGGATGTCCGGCGCCATTCTTGAAATCGCCGCGACGACCGCATCGATCTGGCGGGACGCTGCCTCCATCGAAGGGAGTCTCCGGTTGCTGCGTCGTTTGCCAGGCTGATAGCGCCCTTCTACCACACCCCAACTGTGGTCGAGCCATTCGACATTCCACGCCGTCAGTTTCATTTCCCAACGTTATGCCCGGGCATGCAGCACCTCCGCCGTGGTAGGTTAAGCTACAGCGTCCGTTTTGTGTCTGCCATGCCGATCCACTCATGAAGCTGTCTGGTCCGAACCAAGCATGCGCCTCGCCCGCCCGGCAAAGTGAAAGCGGCGCCGTGCGAGATTGCAGTGCCGAGGCGATTCGTCCCCTCAAGAACTCGGAACATCCTCCCGATAACCTGACTATGGCAACCCCACTTCCACTCCCACTTCCCTGGCACGTTAGGCTTGAGCAGGAGATCGTCGCCCGCCACGGCGAGTTGATCGACAAGGCGATGAAAGTCCTCCGCGAGGCTCAGCAGCCGCCGAAGGCTGGCTAGCGCTGATCCTGGCGCTGGCCGATCTGGGCTTGCCCCGGTCTGACGGACATCCACGATAGGCCGAAAAGGCCCGGGAGGATGTCGAGATGGGATCGGAGAAGCGGTTGCGGCGGTCGTTCACTGGCGAGTACAAGGCGGAAGGGTTGTGTCAGGTCTCGGGGCGACTTGAGGCGCTGCATGACCGGCGGC
>CAZDZP010000074.1:0-10873 GCA_964509855.1 uncultured Anaerolineaceae bacterium
CCAGCTCCGCACCCATGGCACGAATTCGAGAAGACTCGGCAGGCGGACTTCCATCCGCAGCGAACCGTCATCCAGATTGGTCAGGCGCTGGGACGCATGCCAGACCGTTTCGGCGACCCGGCTCGCAACCGAAGGCGCGAAGTCGACGACGATGTCGTACTCCTCTTCGCTGTTCCAAACGACACCCCAGCCTTTGGCCAACGCCTTCTTAATCTCCGGGAGGTCGCGGGGTTCGAAGCGTTCGTCCACAACCTGGACCTTGCTGATGCGGTCCACCTTGAAGGTGCGCACTTCCTGGTGGCGGTGGCTGTAGCCGATGACGTACACGCCAACTCCGTTCGGTGCAGGCTCAAGGAGGTAGGGGTCGAGCGCCGTCGTCTGGTCACCGCCGGCCCGTTGCGAGCGATAGCGAATGGCCACGGTGAAGCTGTGCGCCCACGCGCGGGTGAGCATGCGCAGCACTTCCACCTGTTCCGGATCGACCGGGCGTTCTTCGATGGCCCGCGCGGTGTCGGCGATTTCGCGCGCGATAGGGCCGGAAAGCGTTTCCGCCAACTTGAGGATGGCCGAAGCCGCATCGGGATCCCGTTCGTTGGCATTGCGCGCAATGAGCCGCATCGCGAGCAACAGCGCTCGCGCCTCGTTCAGCGTCAGCCGTACAGGCGCCAGCGGAGCGGACTCCGGGTCAAGCCGGTAGCGTCGGCGGATGACCTGGATGGGCGCGCGCAGTTCGCTTTCCAGCGCGGCGATGTCTCGCTGGATGGTTCGCTTGCTGTAGCCGAGGATCTTGGAGAACTCAGCCACGGTCAGGCCGCTGGGGTGCTGGTGCAGCAGCCGCTCCATTTGCAGGAGTCGGGTTGCTCGACGGGTCTGTTCACTCATTTTCGCCCTCCGGGCGTCGGCCGAGGCCGGGAGATAGGGCGGGGGAAGCCATCGTTGATCACCATCGCGACAGATTCTGTCGCGTTTTGCCAATTGGTGCACCAAGGGGGCCAGCGCATCGTTCTCTGAGTTCCCTGGAGGCGCTGCCAAGACCACGGGGCGCACTTTGCGTACGATGGGCATCCATGAGTGATGTTCAGGACTTCGGACAACTGGCGGCGATCCTCGGTGAAGCGATTGGTCCGCCCGGCCAGCGCCGATTTCGCCTCTGCATGATGGCAGACAACAATTCCACCGCAGCCTGCTGGATGGAAAAAGAGCAACTGGCCGCGCTTGGCGAAGCCATGGAGCAGGTTCTTCGCGACCAGGGCTACACCCACTCGCCACGCCCACTGGACGACGAGCACCCTGAGCCCGTGTTCCCTTTGAATGCGGACGTCGAGTTTCGCGTTGGACGCCTCTCCGTTGGGCTCGACACCGGCGAGCAGCGCATTTTCGTTACAGCGGGCGACGCGCCTGAAGGGGAAAGCGACGAAGTTGGTGAAGTGCGAGCCTCAATCGGCTACGAACAGGCCCACGTACTGGCCGCACAGATCAAGGATGTCGTTGCCGCCGGGCGCCAGCCATGCCCGCTCTGCAAAGGTCCACTCGAACCTTCGGGGCATGTCTGCGTGAAGACCAACGGGCACCACCCACACTAGGGGCCGACTCCGATCCGTAACGTGACTGGCGCATCGTGGTACGCCACCGGACGAACAGTACGGGGGATGGGCGATGGTTGATTTCGACGTTGTAGCCATAGGAGCCGGTACGGGCGGACTCACGGTAACGAGACTGGCGGCCGCCGCTGGAATGCGTGTGGCCCTCGTCGAATGCGACCGGCCGGGCGGCGACTGCCTCTGGACGGGCTGCGTACCGACCAAGGCGCTGGTTCACGCGGCGCAGGTGTTCCACAAAGCTCGCACCAGCGCTCGCTTCGGCACAAACGCCGAAAGCGTTTCACTCGACTTCGCCGCGGTCCGTGCACATGTAGTGGAATCGCAGCGTCTAGCAGGCGAGGTGGACTCACCAGAATCAATCTCCGCCAACGGAGTGTCGCTCATCACGGGTTCGGCGAGATTCGTCGACCCGCTCACCATCGACGTCGAGGGCCGGAGCATCACGGCCGGCAACTTCGTCATCGCCACAGGCAGCCGCCCCTCGATACCACCGATCCCCGGTTTAGCCGAGAGCGGATTCGACACGAACGTCGAGCTCGTCGACTGGGAAGAACTCCCGGCGAGCCTTGGCATCATCGGTGGGGGGCCCATAGGCGTGGAGTTCGCCCAGGTCATGGCGCGGTTCGGTGTGGAAGTGCACCTCTTGGAAGCGGGCGACCGCATTCTATCGAGGGACTCAACTGCCGCGGCGGCGGTAGTCCGCGCCACTCTCGAGCGCGAAGGCGTGCGTTTGTTGACGGGAGCAAAGGTCGAGTCCGTATCGCAGAACGATGGATCGAAGACGGTGACCTATACACGCGGCGACGAGTCGCAGAGTTTTCGGTGTGAACGACTCCTTGTTGCCACGGGCCGAACACCCGAGTTTGGGTCGCTCAACCTGGCCGCCGCCGGAGTGCGCGTGGAGGACGGTCAACTCGTCCTGAACAAGCGGCTGCAGACCTCGCAATCGCACATCTACGCTGTCGGCGACACGGCAAGCCGCTACCAGTTCACGCACGTGGCGGAAGCGCAGGGGCGCCTGGTCGCGAACGTACTGATGGGCAAGCGCTTTCAGCAATGGAGTGACCGCGTCGTACCGCGCGTCACATACACCGATCCGGAAGTGGCCTCGGTTGGCCTGGACAGGACAGAGGCGCGCAAACGGCATGGCCGGGGCGTGAAGGCATGGCGCGTTCAGCTTTCGGAAGTGGACCGCGCCATAACGATGGGCACGACCGAAGGCTTCTTCGAAGTTGTAACCGCTCCCGGGTGGAACCGTCGCATCCCCGGCCTGCGAAAGCTCATGGGCGACGAAATCGTCGGCGCGACGCTGGTTGGGCCTGGAGCGGGAGAGTTGCTGATGCCAATCACGATGGCGATGCGTGCGCGGCTGCCCATCGGTATCGTTGCATGGAACATGCAGGCCTACCCAACTCTCTCGCTTGGGTTGCGACAGGCCGTTGGGCAGCCCTTCGAAGGCCGCTGAAAAACAGAGGTGCGTACATGCCGAAGATCCACAGGATAGGAATCCTCACGAGCGGCGGTGACTCGCCGGGGATGAACGCGGCTGTTCGCGCCGCCCAGCGCGCGGCCAGCCTTCGTGATATCGAAATGATCGCTTACCTGGATGGTTATTCGGGCCTGGTCGAAGGCAGGATGCTTCCGCTCGACGACCGAAGCGTCGGCAACATGATTCAGCGTGGCGGCACTTTCATTGGCACGTCACGTTGCCCGGAGTTCTTGAAGCCGGAAGTCCGCGCCGCCGCTGTGAAGCGAATGCGCGAAAAGGACCACGTCGATGCGCTCATCGTGGTAGGGGGCGATGGCAGCTTTCGTGGCGCGCTAACGCTCGAAGCGGAACACGAACTGCCCGTTATCGGCATCCCGGGCACCATCGACAATGACGTGTGGGGAACGGAAGAGACGCTCGGTTTCGACACGGCCGTGAACACCGCCATGCGGCTCATCGACCAGGTGCGCGACACCAGCGAATCGACCGGCATGATGTTCTTCGTCGAGGTGATGGGGCGCACGTCGGGCGCTATTGCCCTGAATGTCGCAGTCACCGCTGGCGCCGTCGGCGTGCTCGTCCCGGAGTCGCACAGCGACGTCGCGAAACTCCTCGAGCGCGTTGAGACCACCATGGCCAAAGGAAAGCGCTCGCACATCATCGTCGTGGCCGAAGGCGACGAAGCGGGTGGCGCCTTCGGGGTCGCAGACCGCATGTCGAAAATCACGCCGTACCCGCACCGGGTGCTGGTGTTGGGACATATTCAACGCGGCGGCTCGCCCACGGCGAGGGACAGGATGATCGCATCGCAATCCGGGGCGCTCGCGGTGCAAGCGCTGGCCGACGGCCGCTACGGAATCATGATCGGCATGCAGGGCATGCGGCCCGTGGAAGTGCCGCTTAAGGAAGTCGTAGAACACGGTCATCCCGACCCGGAGTACGGGCTGTTGCAGCTCGCCCAGGATCTCGCCGGCTAGACCCCCGGACGCGATCCCACGTCACTCGGACGAATCGGAAGGAATGCATGGACAAGTCACTTGAAGGACAACCAGCCCCGGATTTCTCAGCGGTCGACCAACACGGCCAAACCATCTCGTCGGACGCGCTGAAAGGAAAGTGGATCGTGCTGTACTTCTACCCGAAGGACGACACGCCCGGGTGCACGAAGGAAGCATGCGACTTCCGCGACAACCATGGTGCGCTGGAGGCCAGCGGCGCGGTGGTCCTCGGAGTGAGTGGCGATAGCGAAAAGTCACACGCGAAGTTCGCGGAGAAGTACAGTCTTCCCTTCTCGCTACTTGTAGACGGGGAGCACGACATCGCGCGCGCTTATGGCGCCTGGGGCATGAAGAAGAACTACGGCCGCGAATACGAAGGAATCACCCGGAGCACCTTCGTCATGGACCCGAGCGGGAAAGTGGCGAAGGTGTGGCCGAAAGTGAAGCCCGACACCCACGGGAGCGAGGTGCTGGAGTGGTTGAACAAGAACGCGTCGAACTAGCAGCGGGCTTTCCGAACCGGGGGAGCCTGCGCGGAAAGGCTGGCGTGGCCGCTGACCACCCATTGGCGGCTGGAGCGGGCTACGCGATCCTGCGCGAAGGTGGCAGCGCAGCCGATGCCGCTGTTGCCATGGGCGCTGTCATGACTGTAGTGCAGCCGCACTACAGCCACGTGGGTGGCGACGCCTTCGCCGTCGTGTATCGAGCCGCCGGCAAACAGGTCGAAGCGCTCAACAGCTCCGGCCCCGCACCGGAGAGTACCGACGCGGACGCTTTCCACCGCTCCGGAGGGATGACGACGGAGGGGGCCTCGGCTGTAACCATTCCCGGCTGCGTCGGTGGCTGGTGGGCACTGCACCAGAAAGACGGGAAGCTCCCCTGGGCGAGGCTCTTCCAAGACGCCATTCGCATCGCCCGCGAAGGGTACCCCGCCAGCAGAGGCTTACGCCGGGCTGTGGGATGGTGGCCCGCGCGAAACAGTCAGAGCGCCCACTTCGACGCGACTTTCGGGCACCTCACCACAGACGCCGGGGCACCGGTGGTGCAGCCGCTGCTCGCTGCGACGCTGGAGACGATTGCCGCCAAAGGTGAGGACGGCTTCTATTCAGGAAGCGTCGCGGAAGCCTGCCTTGCCGCGATGGCGGATGGCGGAGTCCAGGTGTCCGCATCCGAATGGCGATCCCCTGCTGAGTGGGTGCGGCCATTGTCACTGCCCTTCGGAACCTCGCAGGTCCACATCCAGCCGCCGCCTTCGCGGGGACTCGTGCTGGCCCTGGCGGCGAAGCAATACTCCGAAGCTGGCGAACGCGGTGCCGTGCCCCAGTTCAAGGCGCTGGAGCAGGCGTTTGGCGTGGTCAACGCCCTCGCCGGGGACCCGCGTGTGACCGGATTCGATGCCCACAAGATCCTTAACGAGGGTGGCGTTGCTGACGCCGCTCCTTCGGGCCCGCCAGACGGCGACACGACCTACGTGCTGGCTGTCGACGCCGACGGCAACGCAGTCTCGTGGATCCAGTCGGTATTCGCCCCCTGGGGAAGTACCGCCTGGGTGGAAGGCACGGGCATTCTGCTTAACAACCGCATGGCAGGGTTCACACCGCGCGAGGGGCACCCCAACGACGTCGCCCCGGGGAAGCGCCCGATGCACACGCTGCACAGCTACCTGGTCACGGACGAAGCGACGGGCCACCTGCGGATGGTCGGCGGGTCCCCGGGGGCACACCGGCAGCCGACAACGAACCTGCAAATGCTGGACGCAGTGCTCTTGCGCGGCATGGACGCGCAGGACGCGCTCGACCTGCCACGCTGGTCGGTTGGTTCGCGGCAGGGTGGAAGGTCTACGGTCGAAGTTGAGATCCGGGCCGACAGTGAACTGCGGGACACCTTCGAGTCCGCCGGGATGATCGTTCGACCGGTCGAAGGATGGCACGGCATGATGGGGCGGTCGTTCCTGGCAGTCGCGGACGAACATGGCGGCTACGCCTTCGCGCAGGATTTGCGCGGCGAAGGCTCAGCGCTGGTGCTATAGGGATTCAAAGCTACTGTGGCCAGCGGTCTATCAGGTGAATCGCCAGCCCGATGCCTCCGAAGAGCATTCCCAGAGCGAGGACCATGACCACGCCGACCGAAACAGCTCCGTCGCGGGGCAGGCCGGCCATTAGCCGCCTCTCTACAGAGCGAAAGCGGGCGGCCGCCGTCACCACCATGAAGGGACCTGAAAGCACGAGCAGTATTCCGATGGTGAGAGCGACGACGCTCTCATCGAAATCTGCTCCCTCCAGGATTGCGAGTTCGCTCAGGAGTAGTTCAAAGCGCGCGACGACGAACCCCATGGCGGTGATGGCAATCGCCGTTCGCAGCCACGCAAGGAAGGTGCGCTCGTTGGCGAGGCGGTCCCGCAGCAAGTTCGGATTCATCGGGTCGACCGTGATCGGCTTGGGGTCTTCAGGTTCTACGGGTGGAGGTTGTTCTGTCACGGCGGCCAAACCATCAAGATCATGGGTATGGCAACAATCACGATAACCACCTGTAGCGGCAACCCCGTGCGCCAGTAGTCGCCGAAGCGATAACCGCCCGGTCCCATTACCAGCGTATTCGACTGGTGGCCGATTGGTGTGAGGAAGGCGCAGGAAGCGCCGACGGCGACTGCCATCAGGAAGGGATCGACACTTGCATCGAAACCGTGAGCCAGGCTGATTCCGATGGGCGCCATGAGCACCGCCGCCGCCGCGTTGTTGACCATGTCGGAAAGGAACATAGTCCCGACCAGCAGCACGATAAGCGCAACTGCGGGCGGATAGCTGCCGCTCACATCGAAGATGAACTGGCCGATTCGATCAGCGCCGCCAGAAACTTCAAGCGCCCCGCCGACCGGGATCATGGCGCCGAGAAGTACGATGATTGGCCAATCGATGCTGTCGTATACCTCTTCGAGGCTGAGCACGCGAATCAACACCATCACTAACCCGGCAGCGACAAGGGCGACTGGAGCGGCGACGAGGCCTATCGCCGTGGAGACGATGGCGACCGCGAAGACCCCAATGGTGAGTGCAAGTTTCTGGCCTTCGCCCCGCCCAAGCTTCCGCTCCTGCAGCGGGATGCACCCGAGATAACGCAGGTACTGGGAAAGAGACTCCGCATGGCCCTGAAGGAGCAACACATCGCCCGGGCGAATGGTAACCATCGCGAGCCTGTCCGAAATGCGGCTTCCCTGGCGCGACACGGCCAGCAAGTTCACACCGAAGCGCGAGCGCATGCGAACGGAGTAGGCCGAACGCCCGGCAATTCTTGCCCCGGACGAAACCACTGCTTCCACAACGGCAACGTCATCTGAACGCAGTGTGCCCACCAAGGGACCGTTTCGACCTTCGAATTCCATTTCGAACTTGCTACCGAGTTCCTCGATCTTGTCGGCGTTCGCCTCGACGATGAGAACGTCATCGGCTCTGAGGATGTCCCACGGAGAAGGTAGCGGTATTTGCTGCTCGCCCCGGACGAGCGAGACGATGGCGACATCGGGGGCGAATTCGCGTTCGATTTCTGCGAAGCTCAGGCCAACGGCCCTTGACTCCGCTGGCACGCGCACTTCGGTCAGGTAGTCTCCGATGGAATAGCGCTCCTCCTGGTCCCGTCCCGGTTCCCGGCGCGGTACGAGCTTCCACCCACCGAGGACGATGAACGCGACGCCCGCAAGGGCTACCGCCCCGCCAACCGGCCCGAAGTCGAACATGCGGAAGGGCTCGCCCGTCGCTTCGGCGCGGAAGGTGGCGATGACGATGTTCGGCGGCGTACCAATGAGCGTCGTCATCCCGCCCAGGAGCGAGCCAAAAGCCAACGGCATAAGCAGCATAGAAGGCTGATAGCCACCGGACCGTGCGAGTCGCAGTGCCACCGGCATGAGCAGCGCCAGCGCACCAACGTTGTTGATGAACCCGGAGAGGACCGTGATCGCCAGCGTCAGTACGACGAGGTGAACGACCGGCCGGTCTCCGATTCGCTCCATCCACCCGGAGATTATGGCAACCACACCCGAGTTCATCAGGCCGTGACTCACGACAAGCACCGCTGCGACCGTGACCACTGCAGGATGACCGAACCCAAGAAACGCATCTTCCGGCTCAATGATCCCGGTGAGCGTGACGGCAAGGAGCGCGAGCAGTGCCACGCCGTCATAGCGAATCTTGCCGTGAAGAAAGAGGACCAGCGACGCTGCCAGCACAGCGTAGACAACCAGCTCATCAGTCGTTGAGTGGCCCAAAAGGCGTGTCCTCTCCCGTCGCTAGCCGGGCATTGTACGTCGGTCTGGGAAACGAGGAGAGCGCGCTGGCGGCTACGCCGCAAAGGGGCTGTTGGCACCAAAACAAAGGCGAAATCCCGACTACGCGACACGTGTCGTCGCGTTGCCAGAACACAGGTGTCGAAACGGTGTACAGGCCCTGGGGTCCGCTCTATTCTGCCCGTCCCGGTAGCCAATATTCCAATCATCGGGCACTGCTCACCCTGCCGGGATATCCGAATGGAGGACCAGCAACTTGCAGCAATCAAACGTCGATTCATCTTCCGCGCCATACGAGTTCCTGCCCGGAATGTCCAACTCGCTCGACGAGGCAACACGCTCGGCGCTTCTGAAAGCTCAATCGCTGGAGCTTCGCCGGATGGGCTACGACGGGCACAATCGCCAGCCGCAACCGACTCCGATCCGAGTACTGCGATGGCGGCGCGCCCGGCGTCGCTGGAATGCCCGTTGCCGGCACATCGCCGCTGATCCGCCTGTCGCCGCGTGAGGTCGGAGCCAGAGATGGGCCCGGGTACGCTGGAAAGGCCGGCCCTTTCTGCATCCCAGCGCATTCCGTGCGTGCCACGCATTCGCTGATTGCCGACCGGAAGGTAGGATGCGCCGAGAGGACCCGGTTGGAGGATGCGAATGTCGGTTGTTGGAATGCAAGAAGGATGCGGAAGCCTTTCCGCGCTGGTGAACCCTCATGGTCACGCACTGCCAGGTGACAAGCCCCAGTGGCCGCGCGACCGCGCGTTTGATCGCAAACACACCGCCATCAATGTGAAGCTCGACCTCGATGCTCAGAGGGTCTTCGGCACGGTGACCCATTCGATAGCGCCGTACAACGACGGGCTGACGGACATCGAACTGGATGGCGTAGACCTCCAGGTCGAGAAGGCGACCGTGGCGGGGAAAGCGGCCACATTCACCAACGACGGACGAAGCATCCGCGTGAAACTTCCCGCTGCCCTTCCCCGGGGAAAGGAAGTGAAGGTTGCGGTCACCTTTTCAGCGACCCCGCGAGTGGGGATGTACTTCATCAATGCCGACGACGGCTACCCTGACAAGCCCAGGCAGGTTTGGACGCAGGGGCAGGACGAGGACTCCAAGTACTGGTTCCCGTGCATTGATTCGCCCAACGGCAAATCCACAACCGAGGTCATCGCAACAGTCCCCGGCACCTGGTATGTGCTTTCCAACGGGCGACTGCTCGACGAGAAGACGAATCGTGACGGTACGAAGACCTTCCACTGGTACCAGGAACGTCCGCACGCGACGTACCTCATCACGCTGGCGGCGGGGGAATTCGACCGGATCGACGCGAGCCGCAAAGGTCTCACCATCGACTACTTCGTCGAAGCCAAGGACCGCGCTTCTGGTGAACTCACCTTTAGGAACACTCCGGAGATGGTCACCCTCTTCGAAGATGTCACGGGCATGAAATACCCGTGGGCGAAGTACAGCCAGATTGTGGTTCGCGACTTCGTGTTCGGCGGCATGGAGAACACCAGCGCGACCACCATGACGGAGAACATCCTGCTCGATCGCAAAGCCGCGCGGGACTTCAGTAGTGACCCGCTCATTTCGCACGAACTCGCACACATGTGGTTCGGCGACCTGCTTACCTGCCGCGACTGGTCGCATGGGTGGCTCAATGAAGGCTTCGCCACCTTCCTCGAAATGCTCTGGACCGAGAAGAAGGACGGCGAGAACCACTACATCCAGGAGGCGATCGAGAACACCAACCTGTATCTCTCAGAACGTTACCGGCGGCCAATCGTCAGCAACGTTTGGAACGAACCCATTGACGTCTTTGACCGGCACCTCTACGAAAAGGGCTCCGTGGTGCTCTACATGTTGCGCCACCTCGTCGGCGACGATGAGTTCTTCCGCTCGATCCGCCGCTACTGCGCCGACAACCAGGACCGCAACGTCGTTACGCAGGACCTGGTCCGCGCCTTGGCCGACGAAACCGGCCGCCACCTCGATTGGTTTTTCGACCAGTGGGTGTACAAACCAGGGCACCCGAAACTACGCGTCTCATGGAACTGGGACGAAAGGCAGAAGGTCGCGACCGTCGCGCTCAAGCAGACCCAGGGCACCGAAGATGGGACCCCTGTTTTTCGCCTGCCGCTGACCATCGACTTCAAGACGGGCAAGGGCCGCCCGAAGTCCTTCGAAGTCGTGATGGAAGACGCGGAGCAGTCCTTCGTCTTCCCGCTGGCAGGACAGCCCGACATCTGCCGTGTTGATCCGTACTTCCGCATTCTGAAAGAGCTCGACTTCGACAAGTCGAACGGGGAGTTGCTCGCTCAGTTGCAGAACGACGATTCCGTTCACGGTCGCGCGTTCGCGGCGGAGGGACTCGGCCGGAAAGGCGGAGCGGAAGCGATCGAAGCGCTGGAGTCGGCTGTGATGAACGACCGCTTCTGGGCAGTGCAGGCGGCCGCGGCCAAGGCACTCGGCTCCATGAAGACTGAAGCAGCGCGCGACGCGCTCATCCGCT
>CAZDZP010000075.1:0-10873 GCA_964509855.1 uncultured Anaerolineaceae bacterium
GCTGTTGTTTGGGTGGGCCGTGCCCCACCTCGCGGGCCGGTGATATACTCCAAGGTACTGCCATAAATTCCCTTTTCTACCCAGGAGGCCGTGTGCCCGGCACCATTATCGACATGCACCTGCACACCACGAAGGGTGCATCAGACTCCATGCTCGACCCCGAGGATTTGATGACCGAAGCGCGCCGCGTTGGTCTCACCGGGGTCAACATCACCGAACACGACCGCATGTGGGAACCATGGGACCTGAACCCCTTCCGCAAGCAACACTCGGACCTCTGGGTCTCCAACGGCATGGAAGTCTCCACTGACATGGGCCACATCATTGCTGTTGGACTGAAGGGCTACGCGTCGGGTATTCGACACCTCCGCAAGCTGCGAGAGATCGCGGATGAGCAGGGCGCGTTTATTTCTGTCGCGCACCCCTTCCGGCACTTTTTCGATCCGGTGCACTTCAAGCGCGAAGGCAAGGAGCCCTTTAACCTCACACCGGAACAGGCTGCGAAGCTCCCCGTTTTCGAACTTGTTCACGGAATTGAAGTGCTGAACGGCTGCAACACGCCGCGCGAAAACTACTTCGCGCTCCAGGTCGCCAAGATTCTTGGCAAGCCGGGAACCGCGGGTTCGGATGCACACTCCACGCAGGGCATTGGCTACTTCGCGTGTGTGTTCGAAGAGACCATCGAAACCGTCGAGCAGTTCACCGATCAGCTGCACAAGGGCCGCTTCTACCCGGGGAGAGGGCTGCCTTCGGGCAACCTGAACAACTTCTGGGAGACAGCCGAGCCGATCGCCTTCTACGAGTAGCCGGCATAACCGGGCGATGCGGGCGGTTGCCCGGTCGCGATGCCGCGTTGATAATGGCTTGACGTGCCGAAGTGGCGGAATGGCAGACGCGCTACGTTCAGGGCGTAGTGTCCGTACGGGCGTGTGAGTTCAAATCTCACCTTCGGCACCACCGCGCATGTGCGCCCGTAGCTCAGTGGATAGAGCGCTACCCTGCGGAGGTAGAGGCCAGTGGTTCGAATCCACTCGGGCGTACCATTTTTTCGAAGGCCGGGCGGTTAGCTCAGTTGGTTAGAGCGCGTCGTTCACACCGACGAGGTCACTGGTTCGAGTCCAGTATCGCCCACCATCCCGGCCATTTTCTTCCCCGATTCAGCTTTGATGCTCCAGGACTACCGGCTGCCGCAACGCGGCGAGAGCGGTTATCGCCGTCCCTTTCGCGAAGTGAGAATCACATTACAGAGCAGCATGGCGGGCTCGATCTGGTGTTGTGATTTTGTTTTGGACTTGCTACGATGGAAAAGGCGAAATGCGCCCTCTTTGATTCGTGAATATCCCACGCATCGGAAATCTGAACGGAGGACCCCGAACTCCCTATGAGTGACGACACCCTGACTGAGGCAACCCCTTCTAGCGCCGACGACATGATTGGCAGTGTCCTCAGCCGGCTTTCGAGTGGCGACTTCGATGAAGCGCGCCCCGAAGAAGAAGATGACGACAGCGACGCTGACGACAACGAAAACGAACCGGCCGCGCTGAAGGCCGAAGAAGAAGAGGAAGAAGAGGAAGTCGAAGAAGTTCCTCTGATGGCGGAAGAGACCGAGGGCATTGATGACCCGGTCCGCATGTACCTGCGCGAAATCGGTAAGGTCTACCTGCTCACTGCTGACGACGAGAAGCACCTCGCCCGCCAGATGGAAGAGGGCAACCACGTCGAAACTATCAAGGAAGACTACGTGCAGGCGTACGGGCATCCCCCGTCGGCCGCACGTATCGCCGTGGAACTGCTGAAGCAGTGGCACATGCTCACGAAGGTCTACGACGCCGCCAAGGCGTTCCTGGACGACTACGACAGGATTATCGCCAAGAAGGAACGCTCGCCCGAAGACGAGCCCGTCCGCGAGCCAAAGTGGCGCAACGCCGAAGGGCCAAAGCTCAAGAAGCTTTCGCCTTCGGAAGTCATCGGTGACAAGCAGTTCCGTGGCCTGATCGACGGCGAGATGGATCTCGACTTCCGTACCTACGTGATGGAGAAGCTCAAGATCGAGGAAGAGGAAGCGCACGGCAAAATCCTTGCCCTCTCCACGATCACGCACATCCTGACCGAAGACCTTGTGCGCCAGATGGGCGAAGAGGCCGGCGGCGAAGACGAACTGCTTCCCCCCGCCGACAGCCTCGTCGAGAAGATTTCCCCGCTCGAAGAGAAGCTGCGGTACCACTTCAGCTCTCTCACCGACAACGGGCTGAAGGCTGAAAAGCGCCTGACCGAAGCCAACCTGCGCCTCGTTGTGTCGGTGGCGAAGAAGTACATCGGGCGCGGTATGTCGCTCCTGGACCTCATCCAGGAAGGCAACATCGGACTTATCCGCGCGGTGGAGAAGTTCGACTACCGCAAGGGCTTCAAGTTCTCCACCTACGCAACGTGGTGGATTCGCCAGGCCATTACCCGTGCTATTGCCGACCAGGCGCGCACCATCCGTATTCCCGTGCACATGGTAGAAACCATCAACAAGCTGGTGCGCGTAAGCCGCCGCCTGGTTCAGGAATACGGCCGTGAACCCACGAGCGAGGAAATCGCGCGTGGGATGAGCGAAGGCGGCAAGCTCGACGGTGGCCAGGCGTTTACTCCGGAACGTATCCGCGAAATCCAGAAGGTTTCCCAGGAGCCTGTCTCCCTCGAAACGCCAATCGGCGAAGAGGAAGACAGCCACCTCGGCGACTTCATTGAGGATGCCGGGGCGTTGGCACCCGCAGACGCCGCCAGCCAGCAGCTTCTGCGCGAGCAGGTAGAAGACGTGCTTGCGAGCCTCACGAGCCGCGAACGGCGCGTGCTTCAGCTCCGCTTCGGTCTCGAAGACGGGCGCAGCCGCACGCTCGAGGAAGTGGGCCGGGAGTTTGGCGTAACGCGTGAGCGCATCCGCCAGATAGAGGCCAAGGCTCTCCGCAAGCTTCGTCACCCGAGCCGCAGCCGCAAGCTGAAGGACTACCTGGACTAGGCATGCAGCCCATAACGCTGTTTAGCCACGAGCGTTGAGCGGCCTGTAGAGTGGTCAAGAAGTTTCTTGATGAACGAGATGTGGCCTACGTTCTCCGCAACGTCGCGGAGGACGTAGACGCCGCACTTGAATTCAGGGAACGTGGCGGCAGAATTCCCCCTTTGCTGGTAATCGGCAACACCCAGGTGGAAGGTTTTAAGCCCGCCCGCATCGAGGAGGCGCTCGAAGCGATGTGGCAGGACGAACACGAGGTGCCCCATGCCCATTGATCCCAAGGTTATTGGCAGCCGGCATGTATACGCAGGGCGCCTTTTCGACCTCCAGGTCGACGAACTCGAATTCCCCAATGGTGTGGTGGCCCAGCGTGAAATGATCCGCCACCCCGGTGCGGTCGCGATGCTCCCCATCGACTCCGAGGGCCGCATCATGCTGGTGACCCAGTACCGGCACTCGGCCGGGCGCAGGCTCCTTGAATTGCCGGCCGGGACCCTCGAGCCGGGAGAAGAGCCCGCGGCGGCAGTGGCGCGCGAGCTGCAGGAGGAAATCCACCGCAAGCCTGGCAACATGGAGTCGATGGGCGGATTTTATGTCGCTCCCGGCTACTGCGACGAGTACATCCACCTGTTCCTGTGCACCGACCTCGAAGAGTCAGTGCTGGCAGGCGACGAGGACGAAGACATCGAGGTGGAAACCCTGGACCGCTCGGAGGCGCTCGCCGCCATCGACGACGGTCGCATCAGCGACGCGAAGTCCATCATCGGGCTGTTGAAATGGATGCGAGCCGGCTAGGCATTCCCGTCCAAGGGAGCCACGCAAGAAGAAGGGGAGCCGTTTGGCTCCCCTTCTTCCATTAACGCCGGCCTGAGGGTGGGTTCAGTCCTGGCCCTGCGTCCTGCGGTCCTTGAACTTCGCCTTCACGTAGTCACGGTTCATGAGCGCAATGAAGTCGATGGAGATTTCCTTGGGGCAGGCCGCTTCGCACTCACCGTAGTTCGTACATGAGCCGAAGTAGTCTTCCATGCGGTCGACCATGGCTGTGACGCGACTCCAGCGTTCTGGCTGGCCCTGAGGCAGCAGGTTGAGGTGACTGACCTTTGCCGCTGTGAAGAGCTGTCCAGCGCCATTCGGGCAGGCTGCAACGCACGCGCCGCAGCCTATGCACTGGGCCGCGTCCATGGCGACGTCGGCGGCCGTCTTCGGAATGAGCGTGCTGTTCGCGTCGCGGGCGGCGCCGGTTGGGGCACTGATGTACCCACCCGCCTGGATGATCCGGTCGAGCGCGCTGCGGTCGACCATGAGGTCCTTGAGGACGGGGAACGATGCAGCTCGCCACGGCTCAACCGTGATGGTGTCGCCGTCCTTGAAATGGCGCATGTGCAACTGGCAGGTCGTGGTGCCTTTGTGTCCGCCGTGCGCATGACCGTTGATGATCACGCCACAGGAACCGCAGATGCCTTCGCGGCAGTCGTGGTCGAAGGCGATGGGCTCTTTGTTCTGTTCGTGCAGCGTTTCGTTCAGCACATCGAGCATTTCGAGAAACGAGGAATCCTCGTTGACGTCGCTCATCTGATAGGTCTCGAAGGCGCCGGGGTCGTTCGGGCCTTTTTGGCGCCACACGCGGAGAGTAAGTGAGAAGGGCATTACTTGTAGCTCCTTTGGGCGAGCTGCACGTTTTCGAACACCAGCGGCTCCTTGTGTAGCGTTGGCTCTTTGCCGTCGGCTCCGTATCCCCAGGCGGCCACGTAGGCGAAATCGTCGTCGTTGCGGAGCGCTTCGCCTTCGGGCGTCTGGTGTTCTTCGCGGAAGTGGCCGCCGCAGGACTCTTCGCGGTGGAGGGCGTCGCGGCACATCAACTCGCCCAGCTCGATGAAGTCGGCGACTCGGCCGGCACGTTCGAGCGACTGGTTCACGGTCTCGCCACTGCCCAGCACCTTTACATCGCGCCAGAACTCTTCGCGCAGGGCGACTATCTCCTTGATGGCATGCTGCAAGCCTTCGGCGGTGCGGCCCATGCCGCAGTAATCCCACACGAGGTGGCCGAGCTTGCGGTGGAAGTAGTCGACCGACTTGGTGCCGTTGATGGTGAGGAAGCGATTGACCTGCTCCTTCACGCCGGCTTCCGCTTCAGTGAATACCGGGTCGGTGGTGGGGACGGCGCTTTCGCCGAGCATGCCAGCAAGGTAGTCCGAGACCGTCGCCGGGCTGACGAAGTAGCCGTCGGCAAGGCCCTGCATCAGCGCCGAAGCTCCGAGCCGGTTCGCCCCGTGGTCGGAGAAGTTTGCCTCACCCAGGACGAACATCCCGGGGATGGAGCTCATAAGGTTGTAGTCCACCCAGAGCCCGCCCATGGTGTAGTGCACGGCGGGGTAGATGCGCATGGGCACCGTGTAGGGGTCTTCGCCGGTGATCCGCTCGTACATCTCGAAGAGGTTGCCGTAGCGTTCTTCGATGAGGCTCTTGCCGAGCCGGTCGATGGCGGCCTTGAAGTCGAGATAGACGCCGTTCTTCAGCTCGCCGACCCCAAAGCCGTCGTCCACCATTCGCTTGGCGGCGCGGGAAGCGACGTCACGTGGTACCAGGTTGGCAAACGCGGGGTAGATGCGCTCGAGATAGTAGTCGCGTTCCGACTCGGGGATTTGGTCCGGGGAACGCTTGTCGTCTTTGTTCTGCGGTACCCAGATGCGCCCGTCGTTGCGGAGCGACTCGCTCATGAGCGTGAGCTTCGATTGGTATTCGCCACTGACGGGGATGCAGGTGGGGTGAATCTGCGTATAGCAAGGATTCGCGAAGTAGGCGCCCTTCTTGTGCGCGCGCCACGCTGCGGTCACGTTCGAACCCTTGGCGTTCGTCGACAGATAGAAGACGTTGCCGTAGCCGCCCGTGCAGAGCAGCACTGCGTGCGCCGAATGGGAGGCGATTTCGCCCGTGATGAGGTCGCGGGCGACGATGCCAACGGCCTTCCCATCCTTCTTCACCAGGTCAAGCATTTCGTGGCGGTCGAACATTTGAACGGCGCCGGCCCCCACCTGGTGTTCCAGCGCCTGGTAGGCGCCGAGGAGGAGCTGCTGTCCGGTCTGACCGCGTGCGTAGAACGTGCGGGCCACCTGGGCGCCACCGAAGGAGCGGTTGTCCAGCAGGCCGCCGTATTCGCGGGCGAAGGGTACGCCCTGAGCGACGCACTGGTCGATGATGTCGACGCTGACTTCGGCCAAGCGGTGCACGTTGGCTTCGCGGGAGCGGTAGTCGCCGCCCTTGATGGTGTCGTAGAAGAGGCGGTGCACGCTGTCACCGTCGCTCTTGTAGTTCTTGGCTGCGTTGATGCCGCCCTGCGCGGCGATGGAGTGCGCCCGGCGAGGGCTGTCCTGGAAGCAGAAGACTTTGACATTGAAGCCCATTTCGCCAAGGGTCGCCGCAGCGGCGCCGCCGGCAAGCCCGGTGCCAACAACGATGATGTCGAAGCGACGGCGGTTTTGGGGCGCGACAAGACGCATCTTGAACTTGTGGTTGGACCACTTCTCTTCGAGGGGTCCTTCGGGGATCTTCGCGTCGAGCGTGACGGTCTGTTCGAGTGTTTGTGTCATTGCGAAGACCTCCTAGTCCAATATCCCGGCGAGTACGGCGATGGGGAAGGAAACGTTGCCGGCAACGATGACAGCCGCAAGACCCACCGCGAAGTAGCGCCGCCCCGCATTGATGCGGGGATTGTTCACGCCAAGGCTCTGGAACATGCTCCATGCGCCATGAAAGATGTGCAGCCCTAGCAGCAGGTTGGCGGCAATGTAGAAAATCGCCACAGGCCAGACGGAGAAGCTCTCGATTACGTTGTGGTAGGGCTCGCCGTGGATGAAGTCAGGATTGACATTGCCCCAGGTGAGGTCCATCAGGTGGTAGATGATGAAGATGCCGACGATGACGCCGGACCAGCGCATCGTGCGGGCGGCGTAGTTAGCAGCCGCGTAGTTCCGGCCACCTTCGTAGCCCTTGGGGCGAGCCTTGCGATTGGCCATGGTCAGCGCGAAAGCCGCGTGCACGTGCAGCACCACCGCGACGATAAGGACGATACGTGCGATCCAAAGGGCGCCGGATTCGGGGAGGCCAGGATAAAGGATCTGGCGTAGCCAGGCCCCATAGGCGTTCATTTCGGCTTCGCCCTGGTAGAGCTTCAGGTTGCCGATCATGTGGATCAGGATGAACCCGAGGCCGATGGCACCGGTGACAGCCATGACGAACTTCTTGCCGATATTCGAGCGATAGAAGTCGAGCACCCAGAAGCCTGGGGCCGCTCCCCGGCGCAGCGGCGCAGCGAGTACACCCCTCCGCCCTTTGGTTGGCTCATTCAGCATGGAAACCTCCCCCGCGAAGCACGCAGACACGGCAACCTTCGGGTCGCCGCGCAGCAAAGGGGAAGACATGCGATTCCGTGGCGTGCACAGATCGATTGTCAGCCATCGGCAATGCACGCCCTGTAAGCGCGGCCCGTCCACAAACCGTGGCGCGGCCAATCAAGCAGCGTGCAGCCCTTAACCGTCCCCTCGCGTTGCACATTCTGAGGCAGAAAAGGCCCAGATGAAATCGAAGTTACGAATGACCGCATAGCAGTGGCGCAAGATTCGGCTCACGAAACGCTCGAACCGGGCCAATCGCCCTGACGCGGCTCTCAAAGGACGGTAGGCTTGAAGGAATGGGACGCCGCCGAAATCGCAAGAATCAACGCCGCGCGGAGCAGCGAGGCTGGGTGCGCGACACCACTCCAGTCGATCCTGAAACCATCGCGTTCATGCCGTCGTACGACGACGACGTGTTCTATCCGGGAGCCCGCGGACTCTCGACCGTGAAGGTGAAGGCCTGCGGTTCGTGTCGCGAATTCGTCGAGGACAGCACCGAGGTGGGGCGAGGCACCTGCCTGCACCCGGCAAGCGGCATTCTTTCGCCGTGGACGGACACGCCAGCCTGTCCGTATTTCAGCCGCTAACGCGACATAGCGACGAAACAAACCCAACATCTTGTGGTGATGCCCGTTGACAGTCCCAGATCTAGGGGTCACTATGCCCTTCGGTCACCAAACAAAGGTGAAGTTGCCTACACACTTAAGGAATTTCTGAACGTTGCGCTGTCCTTTCTGTCAACATCGAGATTCGCGTGTCACCGATAGCCGTGCTTCGGACGACGGCATCCGCCGTCGCCGGGAGTGCATCGCGTGTGGCGAGCGGTTTAGCACGACGGAATCGGTTCAGCTGGCAACGCTCCAGATCGTGAAGCGCGATGGCCGCCGGGAAGACTTCAGCCGGGACAAGCTTCTCGCGGGCTTCCGGCGCGCGTGTACGAAGCTGCCGATTTCCGCCGCCGAACTCGACGCACTTGTGGACGACATCCAGACGCGCATCACCGCCGACGGCCGGGCGGAAGTGCCTTCGGCCCACCTCGGCGAACTGGCGATGGATGCGCTGCGGCAACTTGACCACATTGCCTACATTCGCTTCGCCTCCGTGTATCGGTCATTTAGCGACATACAGACCTTGAAGGATGCCGTAGAAGCACTGGAGCAGGGCCGCGTACAAAGCGCGGAAGCCCAGTCGCTCCAGCTTTCGCTCATTGATGAATCGGAAAACCAGGAGCCGCATGTGTTGGAAACGCGCACGCGGCCGCCTGCAACAGTCGCCGGGAGATAGTGCGCGCTGCCCAGGGCGCGTAGCGAACATCCGAACGCCTGTTCTATACTATGGGGCCCCGGTTGCTGTGAAAGCGGCCAACGGTCTCACAGCCCGGGAAGCGCCAAGGGCTCTTCTCACATTCCAAGGCCACCCCGCCTTCACCACTTGGGAGAGTACGCCGTGACGCAAATCGAAGACCGCAGGGATACAGAAGCAATGGACGCGAAATACAGCGAAGTGCAGCTGAAGATTTTCCGCGACCGCTATGCGCGCGGCGAAGAACAGTTCCCCCACGAAGCCTGGCAGCGTGTGGCTGGCGCGGTAGCCGGTCACGAAAAGACTGCCGAAGAGCAGGCGACCTGGACCTCCAACTTCATGGCGCTGCTCGATGGGTTCAAGTACCTGCCCGGCGGGCGCATAACGGCGGCAATGGGCACCGACGCGGGCGTGACGGCACAGAACTGCTATGTCATCCCCAGCCCCCACGACAGCCGCCAGGGCATCATGAAGGCGCTCAACGAGTGGGTGGAAATCCAGTCTCGCGGCGGCGGTGTGGGCGTAAACATGTCTTCGCTGCGGCCGCGCGGCGATTCCGTGAAGGGCGTGAACGGCACGTCATCGGGTCCGGTGAACTGGGCGCAGCCTTTCGCCTTTATTTCGAAGAACGTGATCATCCAGGGCGGCAGCCGGCGCGGCGCCGCGATGATCATGCTGAACGACGACCACCCGGACGTGTTCGAGTTCATCCATGCCAAGGAGACGGGCGGCGTGCTGGAAGGCTGCAACGTTAGCGTTTGCCTTTCAGAAGCGTTCATGGAGGCGGTGAAGCAGGACGGCGACTGGGACCTGAAGTTCGGTGGCCGGGTGCACGAGACGATCAAGGCCCGCAAGCTCTGGGACGAAATCTGTGACGCAGCATGGAAGAGCGCGGAACCGGGCATCTACTTCATGGAGCGCGCGAACCTCGAAGCCAACTCCGGCTACTTCGAGACGCTGATTTCCACCAACCCCTGCGGTGAGCAGCCGCTCGGGCCCTACGGAGCCTGCCTCCTCGGTTCGTTCAACCTCGACTCGTTCATGACGCAGGACGAAGCAGGCAAGTGGGACTTCGATTTCGCCGCTTTCCGCGCGCTCATTCCCTACGCCGTGCGCTTCAACGACAACGTTGTCGACCTGAGCCACTATCCCATCGAAGAGACGCGCCAGAGCCAGCACAACATCCGGCGTATGGGCATCGGCGTTATGGGCCTGGCTGACTGCATGCTGAAAATGGAACTGCGCTACGGCTCCGACGAATCGGTCTCGTTCACGGAAGATGTCTTCCGCACACTGCGCGACGAGTCCTATCGCGCCAGCGCGCAGCTTGCTCGCGAACGCGGCGCCTTCCCGGCCTACACGCCGGAATACCTCGAGCGGCCGTTCGTCGCTCGCCTGCCGGAAGACATCAAGCGCGACATTTCGCAGTACGGCATCCGCAACTGCTACCTGCTGACGCAGGCCCCGACCGGAACGACGTCGCTTGTGGCGGGCGTGAACAGCGGCATCGAGCCGTACTTCGACTTCGACTACCTGCGCAGCGACCGCACGGGCGACTACAGCGTGACCTCCTCCTGGGCTGAGATGTACTCCTCGCCCGACCGCCCCGAGTGGCTCGTCTGCTCGATGGACATTTCGCCCGAGGACCACGTGCGCGTGCAGGCGGCGGCGCAGGCCTACAACGACTCTTCGATTTCGAAGACAGTGAACGCGCCGAATTCCCACACGATCGACGATGTGAAGCGGCTCTACATGCTCGCCTACGATTCCGGCCTCAAGTCGATTTCGTACTACCGCGATGGGTCACGAGACGTGCAGGTGCTCTACCACAAGGACGCGGCCCCGGCCGAACCTGTGGACGCCGAAGCTGCCGTGCGCGAAGCGGAGGCGCTGCTCGCCCGACATGGCCGCGCGGTTCGCCGACGCCTCCCGGATGAGCGCCAGGCAATCACACATAAGTTCCGCGTTGGCGAACAGGAGGGCTACATGACGGTCGGCCTGTTCGAAGACGGCACGCCCGGCGAGATCTTCGTGAATGTGAGCAAGCAGGGTTCGACCGTGAGCGGCCTGATGGACACGGTGGCGATGCTCACCAGCTACGCGCTGCAATACGGCGTTCCGATTTCGGAACTCGCCGGCAAGATGAAGAACACTCGCTTCGAACCGAGTGGCCCCACGGGCAACC
>CAZDZP010000076.1:0-10637 GCA_964509855.1 uncultured Anaerolineaceae bacterium
AGGGCTACACCCACGGCATGAACATGGTCATCGAAAACGTCCGCCAGTTGCGTGGCGAAATCGATGACTCCTGCCCCGAAACTGGCGACGGCAAACGCAACCACACCTACGACTACAGCGAAGGTGGCTGCCGCCAGGTGAAAGACGTCAACGTCACCGCGAACCTTGGCTGGGCCATGCCTGGCACCGGTTCGGCCATGATCATGAGGAAGGGTTAACGACCATGGCGCTCACCGGTGAATTTCTCGGCATGCCGCTCGCCGTCGACGACCTCGACATCGAAAACGTGGAGTACTTCAAAGCCTGCGCCGCGGGCGAATTCCATCTCCAGAAGTGCAAGTCATGCGGATTGCTCCGCTATCCGCCCGGCACCGCCTGCCCCTGGTGCACCGGCCTCGAATTCGAATGGACGGCCGTTGAAGGCAAGGGCGAAGTCCATTCCTACGGCGAAGTGCACCAGGCGATTCAGCCCGCATTCCGCGCCCACACCCCATACATGATCCTTCTCGTCGACCTCGACACCCAGAAGGGCTACCCCTCGCCACTGGAGTCCCTTCGCGTGATCGGCAACCTCGTGACCCCCGATGGGGAGCTCGCGCCACCCGAGGTGGTGAAGCGAGTCGGAATTGGCAGCCGAGTACGCATGGTCTTCGTTCCAGCCGGAGACGGCATCGCAATCCCACAGTGGACGCTCGACGAGGATGCCTCCCAGCCTGAGCAACCCTGGCGCTACCCGCAGGAGTAGCCCCAGTCGGCGCCCATCCTTAGGCGCTCTTCCGGTATCCTTCGCCACGAACGGAGGCGAGTTTGGACTTCGGAACGCTGCGTGTGACCACGCCCGATGGGCAGGTTCGCGAATACCCGCTCGACGTGCAGTCGGCCATCATCGGTCGCGCCGAAGGTAACCGCGTCCTCGTGGACCACGTCTCCGTTTCACGGCGCCACGCTCGCCTCGACTTTTCCCAGGGCCAGCCAACCCTCGAAGACCTCTCCTCCGCCACCGGTACCTTCGTTTCGGGCGAACGACTGATGCCCGGCGCTCCACGCGCCATCAATCCCGGTGACCAATTGCGCATCGGTGATTGCCAGGCCGTCTTCACTGCGGGTGGCGGCCAGGTGCCAACAGGCGCCCCCGGCCGGGCGGGCGCCCGCGAACAGGTGACGGCTGTCTGGCTCGCCGCCCCATCCGCTCCCGTTGCCCCCGGTGCGGCCGTTAGCGCCACGGTCACCGTCCAGAACCGCGGAGATGTGCCCGACACCGTCACTGTGAGCGTCCAGGGCATCCCCGAAAACTGGGTGCGCATCACACGCACATCGCTGCAACTCATGCCCGACGCGCGCGACGAAATCGTGGTCGTGATTCAGCCGCCCCGCGATTCCTCCGCCGTCGCTGGCGACTATGAGTTTGCCGCCGCTGCCCGTTCCTCTCAACGCGGCATTGAAGTGCGCTCCGTTGGCAAGCTCACCATCCTGCCATTCGGCGGTATCCAGCTGAAGGTCTCTCCCGCTCAGTCTCGGAAAGCCTTCGCCTTGTCCGTGGAGAACCACTCCAACTCCGTCCAGACGCTGGACTTGCGGGGCGAAGATCCAAACGACGCGGTCGAAGGCGACTTCCAGCCCACCACCGTCGTCGTCGACCCCGGGTCCGCAGCCACCGTTCGCCTGGAAGCCCGGCCACGGCGCAAACGCTTCTTCGGTGGCGAAGAGCGCCACCCCTTCTCGATACGCGCGACAGGTGCGCCTCAACCTGCTGTCGCCGCCGCTGAACTCATTGAACGACCGCCCTGGCTGATACTCCGTTGGCTGCTGCTGGGGCTCCTCATTGTCGGAGTGGCAGCGGGCTCATGGTTCGCTTACAACGCCCTTGCAGGCGACGACGACCCCGCCGCACCCGGCGCCGAGACCCCTACCGCGTCCGCCACCGAAACAGGCGCGACCGAAAGCCCCACCGAGGCGGCCGAAACTCCAACGCCCGAGCCGCCCACTCCGGACGACGGCTCCCTTCGCGAAGGTTCGACAGCGATAGTCGTGAACTCACCGGAAGGGAGCTGCCTGCTGGTTCGCCGTGCCCCAACCCGGATTGCTACTGACCCGCAGAGTGAAGCGATCGACCGCCTCTGCGACGGCGCGCTCGTGACCATCCTTGGCGACCGCACAGAGGCGGAGAACTTCTTCTGGTTTCCCGTTCGCACCGCGAACAACGTTGAGGGTTGGGCCGCGGAAGGTCCCTCATCCGGGGCGGAACGCTACCTTGAACCCGCTCCCTGAAGTCCCGTCGCTTTAGCTGAGTTCCAGGTCGCAGCCAGCCCACGCGGGCTTTTCAAGATCAATCAACGCTTCGATGAACTCACGTTCGATGGCTTGCCCCGCTGGCATTCGCATTCGAACGGTGAAGCGGAACGCGCGGGAAGGGTCGCTCGCCAACTCCGCCGCGGTAGGCTCGATGATTTCCGGCGTTGCGCCCGTCGCCAATCGCAGAATCGTGCTCAATCCCCGCCGTGTCCCTCTCCAGATGTAGAGCCCCGTCGCTCCGCGCACCAGGTCGCGCTGCCGATCCACCGGCCAACGCTCGTCCAACACAACGCCCAGCCACGACGCGAGCCAGCGCAACGTCTCGGGCGGCGCCAGGTCCGGGTTCAAGTAGTGGTGAATGTTGCCCGCGGTGCGCTCAATCGGCCCGAAGACCGACTCGAAGATAAGCAGAAACCGCCCGAGGAAGTGGTTGTCCTGGTAGATACCCGGCAGGTAGTTGAGGTAGCTGCTTTGCTCCAGCTCCAGCCCGCCGGTTTCCAGCGACGTCAGCGTCAGGGTAGAGGACTCGCTGCTCACGGGCGGTCCCTCGGCGCGATCGTCACCGTGTGTTCGAGCGGCAACAGCAAGACGTCGTCGGCGATAGTAATTCGAGCGCCGGCGGCCCTGCTCTGGCGCGTCGCCAGGTCTGTTTGGAACAGTGCCACATCCTGCGCGAACCGCACCCCCGGGATCGACTGAACAACCCCTTGCACTTCCGAGAGATAGAGGTCGCGTCCGAAGGGCCATCCGGCGCCATCAGCGCCGCCAACCAGCGGGTCCAGGTAGTCTCGTAAGGTTTGAGCCACCCGTTGACGCACCGTTTCCGGGTCCGAGTTCGGCTCCACCACCACGCTCGCCTCGACTCGCACGCCAAGATATGCAGCCCCGTCCACCGCAAGCTGTGTCCCTAACAACCGGCGCTCGTCGAGGTAGTCACGAACCGTCGCGATGAGTTCCGGCGAGGGTTGCAGAGCATCGGGTGTACGTTCGTGTTCCCGCGGAATGAGCGGCACGATGACGACTTCCACGGTCCCGGGGGGTGCGGATGCTCCACGGCCGCCGGTGCGCACCTGGATGCACTTCGCCCTCGCCACCAACCTGCTCGACTGATGCGCCAGGAATTCGTAGTCCGTCGGCGTCACCGCGCGTTCCTGCGAACGTAGCGCATTGGGAGCGCGGAACTTGGCCGCATCCAGCGATTCCGGGTCCAGCCCACCCACCGCCGGCTCCATGTTGGTGACCCTAGAAATGTACGGGATCGAGCTCTTGAGCACGCTCAGCGTGTTGGCGCCAACGTTGCCGGTCACGCCGCCGCCATAGCGATAGCGCGAAAACCGAACCGCCTGCCCTTGTTGCATCGTGTGGCCGTGGGCACGCTCCGAACCGTCCTGCTGCCGTATCGTCGGTCCGAGGATGACTTCGCCAGACACGCCGTCGAGCGTGTAGTGCCTGTCATCCCCCGTGGAAAAGCGGAACGACTCCACTTCATCCCACCGGGTCCATTCACCTGAAGGCTCCTGCGTCTCGAGGTACTCGTCGTCCAGTCGCGGTAGCACAGGAACGTTCTGCAACTGGAAGGCCTCGCCCGGTGAACCGAGCGCACGTTCGAGGATTTCGCCGGTCACTGGCGTCGAATGCGTTGCCGAAACTCGTCCGCCCGTGGATGTCACAGCAATCGATCGCACCTGCGGGGAAGCGGAATAGTTCGGCTGCCCGGGCCGTGTTTGGATAATGCGGAGCCGTACCCAGTAGAGGGCCTGCTCTGCCAGCACGCGCGACTCTAACCCGTCGGGAAGGTGAATCACCACCTGCCCAAGTTGGTTCAACCCCCCCGTGTCGTCGAGTTCAACCATGCATCGCTGCCAGCCGAGTGTTCCGCCGCACCACGCTTCCCACGCGAGCGGCGGGTCGCGCGGGTCCACCCCGATTCCCTCCACGATGCAGTCGAAGCTGAACACAAGGATCTGCGCCTCGACCTGCTCCTGGATGCCGAAGTACAGTGCCTGCCCCGGCATCGGCATACCCTGGAACGCATCCAGGTAGTCGCCTTCTCCCGTCACGCGAGACATGTAGTCGATGTAGTTCGTGTCGTCCGCCGAAAAAAGGCACTGCCGCAGCGTAGGCGGGTGAATGCTGTAGTCGCGGTCGGTCATGAACGATATTGCGTTGCGGTCCCCGGTTCGTACCGTCGCGACTTCGGTTCCGCGGGCAATCTGCACTGGCTCGGGCTGCGGTGCCGAAAGCCAGAAGGTGATGCCGGTACGGGCCGGGATAGCGTCCTGCAACCGAATCCCCAGCAGGTCCATGAACCGCAGGTAGTTCTTCTCCGGCACTCGATTCAAGCGATAGAGCACCAGGTCCGTCATCCACGCGAAAAGCTCGATCAACGTCACGCCCGGGTCGGAAACATTGTGGTCAGTCCACTCCGGGGTGTAGCGCGGAATACGGCGCTTCGCCTCGTTTACGATGTCTTGGAACCTGCGGTCGTCGAGCTGGGGATCCGGGAGCGGCATCAGCGAGTTACCTCTGGGCGGCGGTATTCGTGTCGGAGCTGTAGCATACCGCTCCTCGCGACGGCTGTGGTGGCGGGCCTTCTCACTCGTCCTGGATCAGATAGAAGGGATACACGAGTGTTCGCTCGTCCTTGGTTGCGCGAATCTCGTAACGTATCGACACGAGCAGCCGAGCACCGGAAGCGAATGCCTGGTCACCCTCAACAATCACGTCGACTACATCAATTCGCGGTTCCCACCAGCCCAATGCCTCCTCCACATAATGTCGAGCCAGGCCGATAGTCTCGCCTGTGGTCGGCGCGAACGTGAGTTCATGGATACGGCACCCAAAATCCGGGCGCATCGGTCGCTCGCCCGGCGAGGTGCCCAGGATGATGCGGATCGACTCCTGGATTTCCTCATGTCCCGAACTCATGGCGATGCCGCCACTCCCCGAAACCCGTACCGGGAAGCTCCAACCTCGACCAATGTGCGCGTCGTCAGCCACGTTTCCTCCTAACCAATCAGCACAGTGCCGGCGGCGACCACCGTGCCGACGGGCATGTCGACAGGATCGTTGCACGTCATGGCTGTGTCGCCCGCCCGCGCAGCCGGCTTGCCGTTGATGAGCACCGTGGGGCTACCGGAGATGATCTCCCCCTGGTTCGTAGGCGGTTTTTGGAAAGGCCCGCCCTGCGGTAGGTGCGGAGGGTTATTGACGGCCTTGCTTCCAACGGTCGCCGCCGGCATCCCCCCAATGCGAACGTCAGGGCTCAGCCCCAGTTGGAGAATGCCGTTGAACGGGCTCGGGAGCGGCGTCGGCACCGGTGCTCCCGCAGCCGCGGGGATCATGAAGATGTGGGTGTCCAGGCCCACGACGGTATCGCCTTGCTTCGCTGCCGGTATTCCCATTAGTTGATCTCCACAACGCCGCCGCGAATCACGTGCCGCGCCGAAGCAGCGCTCTCGATCTGCGGTGCCGAAACTTTCACGCTTGCGGTGCCTGTGATCTCGATGTTGGGCGCCTCCATCTTGATCGCCTGGCCCGCCTTCATCACGATCTCCATGCCCGCTTCCACTGTGATCTTGTTGGCAGCCGAATCGATGATCACCTTGTTCGAACCCGTGTGGTCGACCACCTCGATCTTCTCCCCGCCGCGCGAGTCGTCCAGCAGGATGATGTGCCCCGCCCGGGTTTTCAGCACCCGTTTCACCACATCGCCCCCGGCAACCGCACCGTCGCCTTCCGACGGCGGGTTGTCCACCCCATTCCAAAGCGCACCCAGGACGTAGGGGTGGTTGAAGTTCCCGTGCTCGAACCCGATCAAGACTTCATCGTTCACCTCTGGTATGAAGTAGAACCCCCGCCCGTCGCCTGCCATTGGAGCGGCCAGCCGCGCCCACGTGCTTTCCGTTTCGTCGTGCAGCCACGGGAAGCGCACCTTCACCCGGCCGAGTCGCTCCGGGTCGTCGTTGTTCGTCACAATCCCAATCGAAAGCCCACGCGCCACCGAGTTCGCACTGGCTTCTATCCGCGCCGACTCCGGGAAGAGAAGGTCGGCTGTTGTGTCCGGACCATAGCCGCCAACGGTGAATTCTGTCCGGTATTCGCCGTTGGCGGTGAACGTGTGCCTGGCGCTCGTAACCAGGTATTCCCCTCCAAAGCGCGTGCCCACGCCCTCGATGCGCACAACGCGCCCCGCACGCAATTCGGGGTTTCCCACTGCGTCGCCTTCCGCATGCACGTCCGTGCTGAGCAGACTCGCGAGCCTCGCACTCGCGTAGTCGTCGCCTTCCGCCTGCGAGCGGATGGGTTCGTCGCTCAGGTCCAGCGTTGCTTCGCCGAACGCTTGTTTCGCCCAGGCGTCGCCATGCTTTTCCCAGCCCAGCTTCGATGTGTGCTGTCCCGGCGGCTGCGCTCGGCCCACGATGGCCTTTTTCGTCTTCGGATCCCACCCGCGGACGCTGAGCTTGTTCACCTGTGCCGATGTCGTGATCCGCGGGCGAAACTCCAACAGCGACGAGCGGTAGTCGAGCTGGACCGGTGACAGCGCGACGCTGGATGGCCGCTTGAAGATGAGCTTCTTCCCGTCCACCAGGAATACAAATCCCATCGCCTGGGCGCGCCGCGCAAGAAACTCGTAGTCCGAAACGTTGTCCTGGTACAGGTGCTCGTGGACATGGGACGTGGCATCGGCTTCGGCTTGCAGTCCCCGTTCCTGCGCGATCTCCTTTGCGATGTCGCTGTCGGTCATCTGCAAGAACGTTCGCACTTTCTTGCCTCGGTGCAGACGATGAGCCATGTCGTAGCCCCGCACGGTGAGCGTCGGTGAACCCGACTCCGGATACGAAGCCTCAATGGACGTAACTTCCCCGGAGAGCAGGGGCGCCGCCGTCCCTTGTTCATCGACACTTGCCTTGCCCGATATCTCCACTTCTTGCCCAATCTTCAGCATGTCGTGCTCGATCCACCGAAAGCCTTCGTCATGCAGACGAATCGAAAACGTCGCGGGCAGGAACAGGTGCGTATCGACTTCGAGCCGCGCAATAGCTTGGGAGAGATCGCCAGGGGCCGGGCTGCCGCCAAACGAGATATAGAGCTGCGGCTGGAGCGGGATCACAGGTGGCATCGCTATCGCCCCGGCAACGGGGGTAGCTGGAGGAGTTTCCCGGGCCGAACCTGGAACGGGTTGTCGATGTCGTTTGCTTGCGCGATGTGCCGCCAGTGGTGCGCTTCGCCATACTCAGACGCCGCAATCACGTCCAGCCGTTCCCCCTGCTGCACAACGTGCGTACGGTGCCCGGCCACCCCACCGGAGGTGGGATTCTGGAATGGGTAACTGTCCGGGTCTTCAACCTGTTTGAGCTGTACATCGCAGGTGGCGCGGACAGGCGTCCCGCTCATGTCGAATAGCGTGAACGTCGAGGTAATCGAAGTCACAACAGCCTTGAACGTCCAGACTTCTCCCCACTGGAACTCGACCACCGGTGGTCGCCCCTTCTTCGTCTTGGGGTCCGTCTTTCCCGGCGTCACCAGCGAGAGCGTCCAGATCTTGTCCGTGTACTTCTTGCGAACATCCTCGCCCGTGTCACGCGTGTCGAAGAACAGCTTGAGTGTCAGCGATATCGGCTTGCCCCCGGTGAACGTCGACTTGGGCACGTTGGCGCCGCCCGTGTCCGCCTCCTTCCACCCCACCTGCTTCTGGAAGCTGTACTCGGTTGGGTTGAATTGGAACTCGATCGTCTCTCCCGAATCGGAGTTCCGAATTTTCGCCTTCGAAAGCGATGAAGCCATCACAGTCTCCTTTGCTTCCGCGGCCTACGGCAGGCCGCGGCGCCGCTCACGTTCATGCAACAGTTTCGTCCGCACGCGTTGCCAAACCTTTTCGGCCAACGAGTCAATGTCTTGCTCCATTGGAGCCTGGTCCGTTTCCGAATCGGCACCTGTCGTGGTGGATTGTGTCGTCACCGTCTCCGCGGACTCCGCTTCCCGCGAGACGGAACCGCCGCCACCTGTGCTCACCGTCCGGCTCGCGACGCTCGGCGTCACGGATATCGTCCCGAACGCACCCGGCCCCCTGGCGCCGCCGCTTTCATTGCCGCGAGCATCGAATCCGCCGAACGAATAGCCAGCCGGCCCAGAGGTCTGGCTGCCGGGACCGAGCGGCAGACTCACTGCCCGCTGCGCCGCAGGAGTAGCCACTGCCGCCGCCGGCCCCCTAACTGGCGACGCAGGCAGGTCGAAGCCCGGCTGCCGTGGCGCCGAGGGGTCGGCCGTCCGCTGCAACCCAGTCGTGTCGATTTCCCAACTCGCGGCCTCTCGAATGGGCTCGGCAGCCGCGCTCGCAAACAGGGCAACGCTGGCAGGTGAGCCGTCGCCGCCCGCCGTCGTGGCCATTGACTCGCGCGACGCACTCCCGCGCGTCGCCGCCGCTTCCGCTGCCCCTTCAGATCCACCCCGTCGAATTGGCTTGCCAGGAGGTCTCCCGGCAAACCCCTGCACCGCCGCTTCGCTAGCCGGTGTACCCCGCACCAACGGCATATCCCCGGACTCGGTCACAATCCCTTCGTGGCCTGTCTCAGCCACTAACCCGGTCACCGGCCAGACGTCACCTGCATCCTGCAGTTGGGTCTCGCTCGCAGGTTCCGCGATCCGCCCCATTGGCTCCACCATCCGTCCAACGACGAGCGGAACAGGCACCCCACCTGAAGCCGAAACCGTAGCTCCTGGCAACGCCGGGCGTCCGCTTCCATCGACTCGTCGCTCGCCGGCCTGGACCCCGCCTCGCGTTTCGACGATCCGTCTCGCGCCAATTTCCGCGCCAGCTCGATCCACCACTCTCCGGCCTTCAGTGACGCGCCCTTCGCCACTCATGCCGAGTGGGAGCGTCCCCTCGTAAGGCTCGCCCACTGTGAACCTGCGCGGTGCACCACCGGCGAGAGGCGTTCCCATAGACGGAATGGGTCCGTCGCGTCCTTGCGCTTGTTGATCGGATACCGGAGGGGCCTCGTCACCGGCCTCAGACACTAACCTTGCGACCGGAAGTTCAAGGCCCTGCACTCCCGCAGCGGGACGTTCGGCGGGTCCAGTCTCGATACGTTCTATCGCCTCGCTCACGTCCGCTACTTGCGTTTCGGCGATCGGGGGCGGAGCGAAACTGTCTTCGCTTTCCATTCTTTCGACGGCTGCCGTTCCGGGTGCAGGCGCGGCAGGCTCCCCGGGCTTCCTTGCCCGTCCGTCGCCCGGCGGCGCTGTCGAAAGAGCTGGCTCCGACGAGACCGTTCCACCGGTCCCTGGACCGCTCACCCGCCGGCCCACGCGCGCTACCGCCGTCGCCGAACCCACACCCTGTTCCGCCGTCAAGCGCCTCGCCGTCGCCAACGGCAGGGCCATCGACTCCACCACTTGCGCCTGGATCGCAGCGTCCACGGACCGCTCACGGCCAGGTTCCCCGGCGAATTCCGCAACCGGTGACGCCCCGGCCGCCTCGCTGACCAGCGAATCCGTCGCGTCCATTGTTTCGACTCTCCCGGTCTCGCGCCGAATCTCGCCAGCCTGCGTCCGGGATTCGCTGTTCGGGCGGCTCTCGCGAAGCGGACTCTTGCCCGGAACGGCCGCCGTTGTGGCCGGGAGCCGCCGAAGTGGTTCGGCCACTCGCCTCGCTACTGTCAGCGGTGCTCTTGTCGGCGTAGCTGGTTGAACCGATCCGCGAGCTGCCCGCCTATCACTCGCTGGCGCCATGTGCACTGGCACCGCGCGCGACGGGGGTTCGCGGAACGTGTCCGTGCCAGCGGCAGCAGGGAGGCTGTCCGCGAAGATAGGATCGCTCCCACCGCCGACAGCGAACGGATTCGTAAGGCTCGCGAACGACGGGAGACCTGCCGCGAACTCCGAGGGATCCTCGATCATGGTCGAGGGCGGCGCAGAGCTGTCCACCCAACGCTGCGTCGCGAACGACTCGGAGAGGTGTGATGCCTCCACTACGAATCGCGCCGTGTCGCCCAGTCCTCCCCATGGCCCCAGCAATGGCGCGCCCGTGCGTGCGTCCGCCCGTCCACGGAACGCCGTCGCGAAATCGCCATCAACCGCGAGGTTATGCTCCTGCGTCGCGTCCGATGGGCTCTGTGGTTGCGGGTCCGGCGCGCGGTCGACCGTAGGCTCGGCTTCAGCCGGCGGTTGCGGATCAACCACTGACTCAGGGACATCGATACTTCGGCGGAAGGGCCAGGGAAAGCGAGCCATGGTTGTGTCTCCTAACCCAGGCTCGCGACCATCTCGAAGTCGGCGAAGGCCAACTCGAGTGTCTCGATTCCCACTTGCGAACTGCTGGAGTTGAAACTCGGTCCAACCCA
>CAZDZP010000077.1:0-10620 GCA_964509855.1 uncultured Anaerolineaceae bacterium
CTCCAGCGAGGCCATGCGCGACCGCAACGCCCCCGGCGTGCCGCAGGAGCTGGAGCAGCGGGAACTGCTGGCGAAGGGCCTCGGCGTGAAGGTGGAGGAAGTGAATCGCCGAGTGGCGGAGCTGCACGAACAGAATCCCATGCTTGGCCACCGTGGTGTGCGCCTCGCGGTCACCTACCCGGAAATTGCGGAAATGCAGGTGAGGGCGATTTTCAGCGCCGCCTGCCTGGTGCAAAAGGAAGGTATCGCGGTTCACCCCGAGGTGATGATTCCACTCGCATTCAGCGGGGCTGAGCTGCGCATCATGCGGTCAATTGTGGACCGGGTCGCCACCGAGGTTTTCCGCGAGCAGGGCGTGGAAGTCGACTTCGCCTTCGGAACCATGATTGAGCTTCCGCGAGCGGCGCTCCTTGCCGGTCAGCTCGCCGAGGAAGCAGAGTTCTTCTCCTTCGGCACGAACGACCTAACGCAGACGATCCTGGGGCTGTCACGCGATGACTCGGGGACTTTTCTCCCGGCGTACATTGAGCAGGGCATTCTGCCCAGCGATCCTTTCGTTACCCTGGACCGCGATGGCGTGGGCGAGATCGTGCGCATTGCCATGGAGAAGGGGCGCGCAGCGCGACCGGACATCCACTTCGGTATCTGCGGCGAGCACGGCGGCGACGCCAAGTCGATTGAGTTGTGCGAGGAACTGGGTGTTACCTACGTTTCGTGCTCGCCTTTCCGTGTGCCGATTGCGCGGTTAGCAGCCGCGCAGGCAGCGTTGAGTCACGGGCGCGAATAGCGACTGCCTTACCGGGTGAACAACGAACAAACAAAGGGCGGCGCCCCTGGCGCCGCCCTTTGTCGTGCTTGAATAACAGTGCAGCTACATCAGGTTGCGGAGTATCTGGACGTAGCTCGTCAGGAACACCATCGATTCGCGGCTGGCCGCGCGCAGACGGGCAAACTCAGAATCGCGCATTGCCATTTCGTCGAACTTTTCCAGCTCGGCGAGCGAGTCGAATTCAGCGACAATCGATACGCCATTGGTTGTCCCGGTCACGGAAGACCAGACACTGGTCGTCGCTTCGATGCCGCGTTCGGCCTGGTACTGGAGCGCGTGGGACATGGCCATGACGAATTCCCGGTGCTTCCCCGGCTGCACGTCCCCGGTGAGGGTTCGCATGTAGCTGCGGGGCGCGGTCGCATCCTCGCTCGTGATGAGACCCTCACTGTGGAAGGCGAGGCGATGGATGGAGACCTCGGAGGCGTCGTAGACCATCTGAGAGCGCACCGCCTTGCGAATCTGCGCGAAGGAGGCGTCCTGCGTCGTTAGTTCCATGAACTTCTCGAGTTCTTCGAGCGTTGCGAAGTCACTGCAGATAAGGACTCCGTTGTTCTGGCCGGTTACGGTGCCCCATACAGTTGTTCGCGCGCGGATGCCGCGCTCTGTCTGGTGGTCGCGCGATTGGCGCATCGCATCGAGAAACAGCGACGTCTTGCCCCGCTCAACAATGCCAGTGGTCAGACGTCGGTACATGCGGTTCTCCCGAAAGATGCTTGCGAAACGAGCACAGTCTAGCAAGAAGGTGCCGAAGCCGCCCGGAAGATGGCTATACTGCCGGGCATGGCGCTCTACGTCGCTTTCTTTCGTTTCCGCAGCGATGCGAATCCCCTGCAGGGGATGGAGGCGTTCGAACGGCGGAAAACCTTCGAACATCCTCCGCAGGCAATGGTCCTCGGCGAGTACTGGGTGAGTGCCGCAGCGGACGCACCACAGGTGGTGGTCATCTGGGAAGCAGAGGACGAAGGCCCCGCGGATTACTACGACGCGGCGTGGGGCGACATCTTCGACATCACGGTCGGGCTGGCCACGCGGCCGGTGACGGAGCTACCTTACGAGCTACCGGCGGAGCTGCTGGCGCGAATGCCCGGCAGCCCCGCCAACCCAAATGGCGAAACTAGCGGCCCTTGAAGGCTGGCTCGCGGCGTTCCGCGAACGCGCTCAGGCCTTCCTTGAAGTCGTCGCTCTGGAAGAGCGGAAGCAGCTGCAAATACACGTGATCCACGGCGGCTTCGAATGTTTCCTCCATGCCGAGGCGCATCATGCGCTTGGTCGACTGCACGCTGAGCGGCGCGTTGTTGGCAATCTTGTGCGCCATCGCCAGGGATTCGGTCATCAGGTCCTCGTGCTTCACGACGCGATTCACGAGTCCGAGTTCAAGCGACTTCTCCGCATCGAGCACATCGCCGAGGAAGGCGACCTCGGCGGCCTTCGCCCAGCCGACCAGGCGCGGCAGGTACCACGTTCCGCCCGACTCCGGGAGTACGCCGCGCTTTGCGAACACAGCGCCCATGCGGGCGTGCTCGCTGGCGATGCGAATGTCGCAGCCAAGGGCGAGGTCCATGCCGTAGCCGGCAGCCGCGCCGTTGAGCGCGCAGATGATCGGCTTGTCCATACGGTTGATGACCACTGGAGGCGAGTTGTGCAGGTCGAAGAGGCGGAACCCGGGGCGCTGGGCGACACCGTTTCCGGACATCTGGTCCTTCAGGTCCAACCCGGCGCAGAATCCACGACCGGAGCCCGTGAGAACAACCGCCCGGATCTCCGGATCGGTGTTGGCTTCCTGCAGTGTGGTGCTGAGGGCTGAAAGCATCGGGCCACTGATCGCATTCATGCGCTCGGGGCGGTTCAGGGTGATGGTAAGGACGTTGGCGTCGCGTTCCACCAGGAGTTCATTTGTGTCGCTCACGGCGGTCTCCAGTAACTACAGATTTGCCAAGTGAGTCTGTCAGTCTGCGAACCAGTCCGCAAGGTGTTTAGCGCGAGTGCAGGTACTGCCCGAGGGTGAGCCCGCTGTTCTGCACCTCGGCGGCAACCCCTTCACCGACGTAGCGAATGTGCCACGGTTCGTAGACGTAGCCGGTGACCGACTCCATGCCCGCCGGGTAGCTGACGATGAAGCCGTAGCGCCAGGCATTTTCCGCAACCCAGTCCGCTTCGGAGGTGCCAACAAAGCCATCGAGGGTGTAGCCAGAGCTCGCGCTCACGACATCGGTGGTGGTGCCGAGCTGGTGTTCGGAATGGCCGGGCCGCGCGCTCACCCTCGACGCCTGTTCCAAACCCATGTTGCTGACGTGATAGTTGAAGGTCCACTCCTGGTCCTGGTAACTGCGGTATGAGCTCACGGAATAGATGTAGACGCCATCGGCGATTGCGCCTTCGAACAGTCGAACAGCTGCATCTGCGGCTTCCGCACGCATGTACTGCGTACCCGCCGCGACGTATGCATCAGGAAGCGCCACGAGGTCGCCCGGAGCGCAGTCCACTGGCAGACGGTGCTGCTTGTCGACGGGCGCGAGGATGTCGCCGCAGGAAAGGACGACGGCGTTGTCAACGGTGGGAGCTGGACCACCGTTGCCATCCGTTGGCTGCGTTGGTTCGACAACGGCCGTTGGGGTCTCGCCGCTTCCGCCCGGCTCTTGCGTTGGGGTCTCGCCGGAGGGTTCGGAGGGAGTCTCACCTGGCGCCGGGGTGTTGGTGGGCACCGGGATTGTCGGCGTGGTCACGACAACAGGTGACCCATTGCCGTTGCCCCCGCAAGCGGCGAGCACCAGTGCGAGGCAGAGCGCGGCGACCAGTGTTCCTGTTTTCACTTGGCTACGTTACCTGCGACCCCGTCTCCATCCCAGCGATTCGGTTAAGGCGCATCGCCCTGCGCCACGCGTGGGTCTCGCTCAATGTCGTCGAGGAAGGCGCGCAGCAGCGACGTTGTCACGTTCGGGTGTTCCAGCTGGAAAAAGTGACCGGCATCGCCCATCGGCTCCTGTCGCAGAAACATCGTCACTTCGCGGAGCCGTTCGGGGTTCCCGCGCGGTGTCCCGGCCCACATCGCCATGAAGGGCTTCTTATCGGCAGTGGCGATGAGTTCTCCCATTGACGATTGGAAGATGTCGGCGTTGTCCAGCATGCCCGCAGCCACGTCAGTGGGGCACTTGAGCATCATGTCTTCCACGAGTTCCCGTACCTCGGCGGGCGTGTCATCGACGAAGAAAGAGTCGATGAGCGAGGTGAGCATCTTCGTCGAACCTGACTCGCGGAGGCGCTCAACAGTTGTTCGAAAGCCGCCACCGGATGCCGCAGTTAGCGGCGGATCGCCCATGGCGATGGCCAGCACCAAGTCCGGGTGCCGCTGGTTCACCAGCAGTGCCACAAGCCCTCCGAGGCTGTGCCCGACGAGCACGACCGGGGCGACATCGAGTTCTTGAACCAGGGCGGCAACGTCTTCGGCCGCCGTGGAGGTGTCGAAAGGTGGCGTGGGCGAGGACTCGCCGCGGCCGCGGAAATCGACGGAGATGCAGCGGTGCGATTTCGAAAGGTCCGCCACCTGCGGGGCCCAGGCGCGCCTGTCGCATGCCCAGCCGTGCATGAAGAGGAACACCGGGCTGCCGGTGCCCACATCGTCGTAGGCGAGCTTAGCGCCGTTGACTTCTAGCTGAGCCATGCCACCATGCGTCGGCCACGCGAACGCTTGCGCTTGCCTCGATGCTTGGCACGACTGACGGCCTCTGCGCCGGTCTTCGCCACCACAGGCGGTGTGTGCTCCGCAATCCACTTTCCACCGCGGCGAACTCGTTCACCGTCGACGTTGTGGGCGGCGGTACGGCCCTTTTCAGCCACGTCATGAGCGGCGACGCGCGCCTGCTCGAGGGCGGCTTCCACGTGGGGGTCGGCGGCAAGGGCCCTGGCGCGATTCGCGCCCACACGTCCACGCTCAGCCAACTCGGTGGCAAGATCCGTGAGCCGAGATTGAACCGAAGTCAGGTCCATCTGGGGGGCTGCCTGGCGTGCCGCCCTGGCGAGGGAATCCTTGCGGCTCTGCTTCGCACGCTTCTTCTTGCGCACGGAGGTAAAGAGGAAGCCAAGCCCAACAGCTGCGAGCGCTGCGCCGCCGGCGACGAGCAGCAGGGTTCCCGTACTTCCACGCTTTCGCGATTCGTTTTCGCGGACCAATTCGTGGATAGGAGCCGGGGCCTGTTCATCGGCCTCATGGGTGGTGGCCTGGTCGAGGTCATCGATGAATCGTAGCGTGACGGCACTGAAGTCATCCGGGTTGTCGCCGGGGACGGAGTGACCCGCATCCGGCACGACGACGAGTTCAGCACGCTGCATCTCGTTAGCAGCGCGTTCTGCTACCTCCTGGCCAAGCACATCGCTTTCAGCGCCGCGGACCAGCAACGTTGGCACGGGTACGCTTCGGAAGAGCGCCCAGGTATCGTCGTTCGAAAGTTCGCTGCCCACGCGCAGTGAATCGCGGTCACTGCGGAAGCGGCTATCGAACTTCCACGTCCACTTTCCACTCTCGGTGGGCTTCAGGCGGTGACGCATGCGCTCGCGAATGTTCTCGATGCTACGGCGCGGGTTGAAGCGGTGCGCCATCTCCACAAATTCGTCGAATTCGAGTTCATCAGGGCCGCGCGTGAAGCGAACGATATTGTCGACACCCTCTTTCGCTGACTCGGGTCCGACGTCGACGAGCACGAGTGCTTTGACGCGTTCCGGGTGCTTTACCGAGTAGGCGACGGCGTTGAGTCCACCCATTGAGTGCCCCATGAGGATGAACGAGTCGAGCCCAAGAGCGTCGCGGAAACCTTCGATGTCGGAAACGAACGATTCTCGCGAGTAGTCCCCGTCGCTTGCCCAGTCGCTATCGCCGTGACCGCGCTGGTCTAGCGCGATGAGGTGGAATCGCGACTGCGCCCTGTCAGCGAATTCATCAAACATGTGCCCGGAAACACCAAACCCATGGACCATTACCACTGTCGGATTGGCTGGGTCGCCCCATTCCTGGTAGTGGAGTTTGAGGTCACCAACAGTGACCTGGCGTTCGAGATAGGAGGCAACAGTCATGGAACACTCTCCGCGGCGGCCTGGGCGCGGCCTACCAGTAGTGGCCTTCCATGATAGCACCGTGCGTAAAGGAATCGCCGTGGGTTAAGGAACGTGTTTACAGAAGACCGGGTTGGCCCTGCTCCCGGAGCAATCGGTCGTAGGTGTTCACGAGGGCGTCACCCTGGTAGGCGAACCCGCCGCCGGGGTTGAACGAATAGTCGTAGGCGGCTCTCACTGCGTACTCTCCCGAGTACCCCACTCGTTGCCCGGCTTGCCAGGCTTCGCTGAGTCCCCGCGCCGCTCGATCAGCGTTCGTCTTTGGGTCGAAGCGGGCGTCACCCATGCCGTGGCCATACCCCCGGTCGTGCAGCTGGAACAGGCCCACAGAGTGGCCATTGTCGCCGATGGCGCCGGGATCACCTCCGCTTTCGATGAGCATGACCGCCTTCAGGAAGAGTGGTGGCACGTTGTACTTCGCGCCCAGCTGGTTGAGCATGCCGTCCCATTGATTCGCATCACCAGTGCCAGAGGAACGCACCGGCGTATGGGGCTGCACCCCCCGAGTTGATGCGGAAGCGGCGCGCTGCGGAAGGCGTGCCGAACCCGGAACCTCCGGCTGGCCGATGTTGGCGCCTGCTGCGGACGGCGCTGCACCATGACGCGCGATGCCGTGGGCGTAGTGCAGCGGCACATGCAGTTGCGAACGGCCACCAGCAGCGAACGGATCGATTCCCATGTTGAATCCAGCGTATGGCCCGTCTAGCTGGCATCATGATCGGGCAAAACCCGTAGTTCGCCGGTAGACAGTTCGCATTTTGGAGACCCTTGCCATGTCAGAAACACGAATCCCCGACCCAACGCTCATGGCGCGCCTGCAGTTGAGCGTGAAGGGGGTTGATTGGGCAGCCTCGCTCGTTGCGCCGTACCAGCACCAACAAGTCGACGGAGAATGGTCCGCGCATCAGAACGTCTACCACTTGCTCGGCAACGAACACATTTTCCAGGAACGCATCCAACGAGTCCTGAAGGAAGAACGGCCGGAACTCGCGCGCTGGGACAGCGCCGCATTCATGGCAGCGCACACAATCGACATCGACATCCAGGTGCTGGCCGAGCGATTCATGGAACAGCGCGGGAAGACCGTTGACCTCCTGAAGCCGCTTTCTGAGGGACAATGGTTTCGCACCGGCGTGTGGCCGGACGGGCGCGAAGTCGACCTTGCCTGGATTGCGGAGAAAGCGCTGTGGCACGCACTCGACCACTTCGCCGGGCTCCTCGATATCCATGGTTCCTGCGAGGCGATACAGGCGCCGCGATGGAAGACCGGCTAGCTGGCTGCGGAGGCGTCTTCGCTACTTTCGATGACGGGGTTGTCTTCGGCAAAGCGCTTGCGCAGGGACTCCCTGATTTCGGTTCGGCTGGGGATGGAAGAGCGATTGCGCAGAAGGTAGTACGCCGAAATTGCACCCATCACGAGGCAGACAACGCCAAGACTCACGAGACGTGCCGTCCACGATTGGGTCAGGGTGTCGCCGAGCCACACGATGAGGATGGTGGGAATGACTGATCCGAGCATGAACGCGACGATGTAGATGCGGTACGGCATGGCGGTGAGGCCCGATGCGAGGGCCGTGAAGTCGATGGGGATGAACGGTGCCATTCGAGTCCAGAACACGACCTGTGGCCCCATCGAAAGACTCATGCTGTCCATTCGATCGGCTGCAGCCTTGCCAACCAGCCGCGGCATGAAACGCCGACCCAGCAGGCGCGCGCCGTAAAAGCCGAGGGTAGCGCCGAGCAACTGGCCGAGCAGCGCGTAGAGCGTGCCCCACCAGGTTCCCCAGACCAACCCGGCCACGATTGCGAATGGCCCGTTCGGGATCGGCGCGACTAACATCGCGAGGCCCGAGAGGCCGACCAGCGCAACCGGACCCCACGCGCCCAATCCGAGAACCATCGAGCGGGCGCTTTCGACGGTCAGATCGTCGGTGAGGCCCGCGGCGACCATCCACCCAGTGGCCATGGCAAGGCCGCCAATTGCGATGACGCGCCGCCGCACGGCCGGTCGTGCCAGCCACGCAGCGGCACGGGGACGTTGCGGGTGCCGTGCAGGCCGGAGCAACGTCCGGACCTCGCCGTGGACAAGGAAGGCCGAAAGCAACCCCACGGTCACGCCGAAGAATGGTGAGTTCGAAAGAAACAGGGCGATCACGAATGTGGCGACGGCAACTGCGATAGCAAGCATCCAATGCGCCCAGCCGCGCCAGCGGGGCGGTTGCCGTTCCAGGTCTATCGCGCGGACTTGCCCCATACACTCAGCGTACCAGCCCCGGGGGTTGAGGCGTTGGCTGACGGAAACGGCGCTTTGCGTCAGTCGAGCGCAACGGCGCGATACCGGCCTGAGCGTAAGGCAGCCACAAGCGAGGCTTCGCCGGTGACATCCACTTCGAACTCAGTAGCAGCCCTCCCGACCTCGAGCGGGCTATGGCAATCGGAACCGCCAATTCCCGGCAGCCGAAACCCCTTTGCAAGGCCGGTTGCGGAGAGGTTCTGCAGACGAGTGTCGGAACCGTTGATGGCCTCGACAGATTCGAAATAGGCGACGGTGTGTGCATCGACCCGCAGTAGGCCGTCGCGGGCGGGGTGCGCGAGGTAGAGCAACCCACCGCATCTGGTGGCGTGCTCGAAGGCTGCAGCGGCCGTGGCCAGCGAACCCGACGGTGGTTCCAGCCCGAAACCGAGCACGTGACCTCGGTCAGTGGTCAGTTCGATGCCGCCGAGAACGAGGAACCCCGTTCGGCGCCGCAGATCGGCCAACTCGTCCGCCGGGCGCAACCGGTCATGTTCGGTGAGGCAGATGCCGTCCAATCCACGTTCGCGCGCGAGGTCGATCAGTTCCTCAGCGCGAAGCGAACTGCATGTGGAAAGCGGCAATGTGTGGCAGTGCAAATCCAGGAGCATTAGCGCGGTAACTGCACCGCGTAGAGCTCGGCGAGCAGGTCCAGGAACGCTTCCATGGGACCCGACTGGGGCTTGTTTCGCCGGTACATCATGGCGATATCGCGGTGCACGGGTTCGGGTGTGTTGAGATGCACCTTGTGCAATGTTCCCAACTTCAGTTCTCGGTCGATCGAGACGGCGGGGAGCAACGCTATGCCAAGGTTTTGTTCGACCATCTTCTTGGTCGCCTCGATGGAGTCGAGAAACATCTGTTGGTGAGGGACGATGCCGAGGTCGCGGAACAATCCAAGGATGAGGGTGTAGTAGCTGGACTCGCGGTCGAAGGCGATGAGCGACTCCCCTTCGAGGTCGGCGACGCTGACTGCGCCGCGCTTGGCGTAACGATGATTCGCGGAAACGACCAGCGCCAATTCGTCGCGGTAGAGCGTGATGGTGCGCACGTCCGGGTGCATGATGGGCCGCCCGAAACCGATCTGGACCTCGTCCTCCAACACCATCTGCAGCACGTGTTCCGAATGCCCAGTACGCACCGATACGTCCACACCGTCGTGGTTATCGTGAAAGGCCTTGAGCAGGCGCGGGAGTACGTAGGCGCCGACCGCCGGGGCGGTGCCAATCATCAAGCGGCCCATCGTCCCTTCACGGGTGCCTTCGAGCACAAAAAGGCCATCGTTCAGGGTGCGGATGACGCGCTGTGCGTAGGGGAGGAAGGAGTGGCCGGCATCAGTGAGCTTGACACCCCGGCCCATGCGTTCGAAAAGTGATTGGCCGACTTCGCGCTCCAAGGACTGGATGCGGTTGCTCAAACTTGGCTGGGCGACACTCAGGATCTCGGCGGCACGACTGAAGCTCCCGCACTCAGCGGCGGCAATGAAGGCGTCAAGTTGTGCAAGTTCCAATGTAGCTCACCTTCAAGCCATAGGGAGAGGCTATGGGTGAAGCATATCGGAGCGCGCAGCCATAGGCCAGAGCCATGCAAGTATCCACTCCGGCTGTGGAAACGAGGAAGGCGCCCTTCGAGCGCCTTCCTGGTCTGATTGCTTCTGACGAAGGTGGGCAGGCTATTCGGCCGGCACAACCCACGTTTCCGGGCCACGCAGGAGTGACTCGAAGTCAGCGGGGGACTTGGCTTTCGCCTCTTCCACCTGTCGCGTGATCTGGTCTTCGAAGATAGGCCCGTCGACCTGGCGAATGACTCCGACCGGCACGGGGTACTCCGGGTAGTCCATCTGCGCGAGGATGGTGGCGTAACTGGTGTTGTTCACGGCTGTGTCGTGAACGATCAGGCCCTCGTCGCTTTCGGCGTTCCACACGATCTCCGGCGTGAATCCATTGAGCTTGATGCCGTGCTCACGATTCTTGCCGAAGCGCAGCGGCTGGCCGTTTTCCAGCTTCAGCATGCGGTCGTCACGAACGTCGCGGTCGAGGAAGGCCGCAAATGCGCCGTCATTGAAAATGTTGCAGTTCTGGTACACCTCGACGAACGACGTGCCCTTGTGCTGCGCAGCCTGGAAGAGCGTTTCTTCCAGGTGCTTGGTCTCGCGGTCGGCCGTGCGCGCCACGAAGGTAGCACCAGCGGCGAGAGCGATCTTTGTCGGGTTAAGCGGACTCTCCGTCGTGCCGTAGGGGGACGACTTCGTGACCTTGCCCATTTCGGAAGTCGGTGAGAACTGCCCCTTCGTCAGGCCATAGATGCGGTTGTTGAACAGCACCACGGTGATATCGAGGTTGCGGCGCATGGCGTGCAACAGGTGGTTGCCACCGATGCTGAGCCCATCGCC
>CAZDZP010000078.1:0-10548 GCA_964509855.1 uncultured Anaerolineaceae bacterium
GGAAGAGCGCGTGCAAGAACACTTCGGGGCGCACGGTGAAGTCCTGGTGAGCGCCCAGGCGCACACGGAACCGCGCCCCACCTTCAACGGGGGAGACCTCGGCCGAGGCGACGCCCGCCCGCAGGTCAATCTCGCGGGCTTTTTCGCGGCGTTCGTCCAAAACGGGGAACGTGTCGGCCAAAAGGAAATCGTCGAGCGTCTGTTTCGCGGCGACGGCATCGAGTGCCGGTACATCGAATCGATAATCGGCCCACGATACGGACGCTTGCGGCGGCGGCAGCGTGGTGGCGATTTCGCGCAACTCGAGGATCTCGAGGTCGGCCGAGCCCTGTTCCCGCAGGAGGCGTTCGACTTCGGCCGGGTCGACGCGCTCGTCGAACGTGACGTCGACTACCTCCCGTTCGCTGACGAAACCATGCGGCAGCGGACCGGCGAAAGCCAGCTTGGGGTGGGGCGTGAAGCCGGCAGAGTAGGCGAGCGGTAGTTCCGCGCGACGAAACGCACGCTCCCAGTAGCGCAACACATCGAGATGGCTGATGTAGCGAACACGCTCACCTTTCCGAAACCACAACCGGAACCTTTGAGCGCTCATCGCGGGATCGTACCACGCACCCGCGGATCAGCCGGAAATGGCGTCGGCAATGTTTTCCGCGGCTGTGTGCGGGTCGAGACTGCGGTCGGCCACGCGGAGCACAAGTTCGTCCAGTTCGTGCACCGGCACGGCGGCCTGGATGCGCTGCAAAAGGATTGCGCGAGCGGTACTCAGCACCTGGTGGCGGGCGTTCTTCGCGCGCTGTTCGCGCAGCAAGTTCCCGGTCCGCAAGTACTCCAGGTGTTCGGCGATCGCGTCGGCGAGCTCGGCCATGCCTTCACCCTTCGTGGCAGTTGTCTTGACGATGGGCGGCTTGCGAAGTTCCTTGGGGGAAAGTGTGAGCAGCGCCTGCAACTGCGCAGCCAGCGCATTGGCCCCCGGGTGGTCGGCCTTGTTGACGACGAGCACGTCCGCGATCTCGATGATGCCCGCCTTCATCGCCTGGATGTCGTCGCCCGTACCGGGATTGTTGACCAGCACTGTCGTCATGGCCGTGCCTGCGATCTCAACTTCGTCCTGCCCCGCGCCAACGGTTTCGACAAGGACGTAGTCGAACCCGAAGGCTTCCGCGACCGCGACGACGTCGTTGATCGATGGAGAAAGGCCGCCGAGGGCGCCGCGCCCGGCCATCGAACGCACGAAGACGCCTTCGTCCAGGGCGAGGTCCTGCATGCGAATGCGGTCCCCGAGGATGGCGCCGTGGCTGAAGGGGCTGGAGGGGTCAACGGCGATGATGCAAACGGTCTTTCCGCGCCGCCGATATTCCGAAGTGAGGGCGCCGGTGAGGGTGCTCTTCCCGGCGCCAGCTCCGCCTGTAATCCCGATGGTGTGGGCCTTCCCAGAATGGGGGTACAACTCGCGGAGGTACTCGCGACCTTCCGGTGATTCGTCTTCAACGCGGCTCAGGATGCGCGCGAGAGCACGGCGTTCGCCGTTGAGGAACCGCTCAACAAGCTCGCTCACTACTTTTCGACGTTCTCGTAGACGAACTTCACGATATCGCGAGTGTCGGTGCCGGGGCGGAAGACAGCCTTGAAGCCCAGTTTCTCCAGGTCAGCCGAGTCCTCTTCCGGGATGATGCCGCCGCAGAAGAGCAGCACGTCATCCACGCCGCGCTTCTTCAGCTCAGCGACAACGCGGGGGAACAGTTCGAGGTGGGCGCCGGAAAGGATGCTGAGGCCGATCACATCAACGTCTTCCTGGAGCGCGGCTTCGGCGATCATCTCCGGCGTCTGTCGGATGCCGGTGTAGATGACTTCGAGGCCACCGTCGCGCAGTGCGCGCGCGACAACCTTGGCGCCGCGGTCGTGTCCGTCGAGGCCGGGCTTGGCAATGAGCACGCGAATCTTGGGCTTCGCAGGTGCGGTCATGGTGTTTCCTCCGAATGGCCGGCCTAGCCGGCAGCGACTTTCTTGAACGCTTCGATGACTTCTGTTGGCGCCTGGACCAGCTCGATGAGGGTGCCGCCAGCGCCAATCGGCGCCTGCTCGTTGCCCTTGGGATGAACGAAGCAGACATCGAAACCGGACGCGCCCTTACGAATCCCGCCGGGGGTGAAGCGAACGCCCTTGGCGGTCATCCAATCGACGGCCGCGTGCAGGTCGTCAATCCAGAGACCAATGTGGTTGAGCTGGGGGATGTGCACCGCAGGCTTGGCTTCCGGGTCGATGGGCTGCATCAGGTCGACTTCCACCTTGAGCGGACCGCTGCCCGCGACGGCGATGTCTTCGTCGACGTTTTCCGATTCGCTACGAAAGTTCCCTGTCACGGCAAGGCCGAGGATGTCGACCCAGAATGTCTTGAGGTCGTCTTTGTTCAGCGCGCCAACGGCGATCTGCTGCACGCCAAGGACGGAAAAAGGGCGGTCGCCCATAGAGATGGATCCTCCAGTTACGTTGCGTAGAGGAGTCTACGCGAGGTGTGAAGTTCGCGCGATGCGAACGAGTTTGGGTTTCGTTTCTATTCGGCCGGCACCGCGTTGTACTGGATGAAAGCGAACGGCACGCCGCCCGTGCTCTCCTTCACCCCGGCTATCAGCGCACCGGGTTGAATCGCGGTCTTCGGGTCATCACAGCGAATGCCGGCGGCGCGCGTCCGTTCAATAACGGAGGTGATGTCGTCCACGCAGAACACGATGCCCCAGTACTTGGCCTCGACCGGTCCAGGACGTGGCTCTCCCGGGCCAGCGAACTCGAGGATTACATCGACGAGTTTCGCGAACTCCAGGTGCGCGCCTGTACCCGGGCGGGTCATCTTCCGCTTGATTTCAACATCAAGGTTGTCCCGGAAGTGGTTGGCTACCGTTCCACTGTCGCCGGAGGAGATGACAACGTGATCGATATTCGTGACCGCACCTGCGGGTGGCTCCTGGTCGGCGGAGGTTAGGCCGCTACCGCTCCCAGACAGTGCGATGCCCAGGCCGAAGTGCTCGCCGGGAGGCAACATCTCGAGGCTATGCTCGGGGGCGCCATCGTTTTCGAAACAGAGGTGGTGAATGCCCTCGCCATTTTCGGCGACCCAGGACGCGAGAGGTGCATCGGCGGCGGAAGGGAAGAGGGCAATAGCGGACTTTCCGACCGGGATGACGTGGGCCGTGCCAAGAGCGGTCTCACGCTCTTCAACCGGTAGGCCGAGCACTTCGCTGTAGAAACTAAGCGGCGCAGCGAGGTCTTTCACCGCGATCCCAACGTGGTCTACACGGGTGAGGGGCATCGCCTAACTCCCTGCTCGCGTCACGATAGGCGGAGGCTGTGGCGCGTCCGGCCGCACTCCCGACATCCCGGCAAGGCGTGCCGCAATCTCGCGCCAGTGATGGCGGTCGTGCTTTATCACGGACTGCAGCAGGCTGTGCACCGGGGTTCCTTCCGCTCCAACCGTCTCGTCGTCGAAATGCGACAGCTGATCCAGGAGCCTCTCACGGCCCCATTCGAGGCGCTGTAGCACCGCAAAGAAGTCGACTTCGCGGAGTCTCTCGACGTGTTCCTCGTTCCACTCATCCCGTTTTGCTTCGTCGAAATCGAAGAGGGCCGGGTGTTGGCCCTTCTGCAGCTGTTTCAGAGCAAAGACGGTCTCCGCCTCCCAGCTCCCGACGTGAGCGACGATGTCCTTTAGCGACCATTCGCCAACGATGGGGTTGTTGATGTCGCGGATGCGGCACGTCTCGATGTTCCGTGTGAGTTGTTTGCGCTCACGCTCTAGCTCCACCAGGATGCGGCGTCGCTCATCGGCATAGCTGCGGGCGTCGTTGTCGGTCATTTAGACCACCACGGTTTCGCGGTGCTCACCCCAAACACGGCGGAGAGCGTGGCAGATCTCGCCAAGGGTCATGCGGGCTTCCACCGCCGACACGATGATCGGCATGAGGTTGTCCGTCCCGGCGGCGGCGGTTTCGAGCTTTGTGGTCAGCGCGGTGACGGCGTCGTTGTCGCGGTTCTCGCGCAGCGCCCGCAGCTTCTCCGCCTGGCGCTGCCCGATGGCCGGGTCCACGCGGAGAATGTCGGGGCGGACCTCGTCCTGCGAAAGGAACTGGTTCACACCGACGACAAGCCGCTCTTTATCCTCGATTTCACGCTGGAAGCGGTAGGCGGCCTCCTGGATCTCGCGTTGCTGGAAACCCTGCTCGATGCCAACGAGCGCGCCACCAACCTTGTCGATGGCGTCGATGTACTCGCTTGCCTCGGTCTCCAGCCGGTCGGTGAGGGCCTCAACGAAGAATGAGCCGCCGATGGGGTCGATTACGTCGCCGACGCCATTCTCGTAGCCGAGCACCTGCTGGGTGCGAAGGGCGATCTGGACGGCCTTTTCAGTGGGCAGACCAAGCGCTTCGTCCATGGAATTGGTATGGAGCGACTGGGTGCCGCCGAGCACGGCGGCGAGCGCCTGCACGGTGGTGCGCACGATGTTCACTTCGGGCTGCTGGGCCGTGAGCGTGGCGCCGCCTGTTTGCGTGTGGAAGCGCAGCATTTGCGAACGAGGACTCGTCGCTCCGAACCGCTCCTTCATGATGCGTGCCCAGAGGCGGCGCGCTGCACGGAACTTCGCGATTTCTTCCAGGAAGTTGTTGTGGCAGGCGAAGAAGAAGCTGAGGCGTCCGGCGAAGTCGTCGATGTCGAGACCTGCATCAATGGCGGCCTGGACGTAGGCGATGCCGTCTGCAAGGGTGAAGCCGATTTCTTGCGCGGCAGTGCTGCCAGCTTCGCGGATGTGGTAGCCGGAGATGGAAATGGTGTTCCACTGCGGAACCTGCTGGTTGCAGTATTGGAAGATGTCAGTGATGAGCCGCATCGAAGGCTTCGGCGGGAAGATGTAGGTCCCGCGGGTGATGTACTCCTTCAGGATGTCGTTCTGAATCGTGCCGCCGAGCTTGGCGGGGTCGACGCCCTGCTGTTTCGCAACGGCGATGTACATGGCCAGGAGCACCGACGCCGAGGCGTTGATGGTCATCGACGTCGTGACCTTGTCCAGCGGAATGTCGTGGAAGAGCGTCTGCATGTCTTCGATGGACGAAATCGCGACGCCAACCTTGCCAACCTCGCCGACAGCCATCGGGTCGTCGGAGTCGTAGCCAATCTGGGTTGGGAGGTCGAACGCGACGGAGAGGCCAGTCTGGCCCTGGTTCAACAGGTAGCGGTAGCGCTCGTTCGACTCTTCGGCAGTACCGAACCCGGCGTACTGGCGCATGGTCCAGAGGCGGCCGCGATACATCGTGGGTTGGATGCCACGGGTGAACGGGTACTCCCCGGGGAAACCGAGATTGCCGTTCAGCGTCGAAGGTTCGACATCGTCGGCGGTATAGACGGGTTCGAGCGGCATCTGGCCGGTGGTTTCGAACACCTTCTTGCGCTCGGGGGCGCGTTCGAGGGCTTTGCGGTAAGGGCCTTGCAACCACTCACTTTTCGTTTTGGTCGGCATTTCGGGGACTCCAAGGAAGTGCGAGTGAGCTTCTCATCACTCGTTTCACCAGACACGAAGTATAGGTCCGGGTGGAGTGGGCCAGCAAACGCCGACTGTTGTTTCCGGAGGCGAGGTTGATGACTTGTGGTTGGGCCCGGCCGAGGCTCGTTTACGCCACCAGGTGGCCCCGGCAGCAAGAATTCGGGGCAACCTTCACTAATGATTCACCCCTTATGTACCGACTATGGGTACAACTGAACGGGCGGGAGCGTATCCCCCCGTCTCTGTAGGATCCGACCGAATGACAATGGCGAACCAAGACGAACCGTGGGACGAGGGCGAATCCTTTTCCGAAGCGTCCGGCGACACGGCACTGCGGCAAATGAGGCGGCGCTATGAATCGCTGCGCCACGACTACGAGGAACTTATCGATCGGCTCTCCGAAGTCGAGCAACGCCTACTCGATGAACAGCGAGCAGCCGCTGCCCAACGTTCCGAACAGCCGGGAAGCCTCCGCGTCCAGTCTCGTGACTTCCTTTTGGCGCCCCTCGGACAGCTTCGCGACGACTATCTGATGATTGCCGACGAGCTCATCACGATTGCCAATTCCCTGAACGATATGACGGCCCGGTCCCTGAAGGGCCAGCGGGGGAGTTCGCCGGCTACGGCCGTCCCGCACCAGTCGCCAACGCAACCAACTCCGCAGCCTCAACATACGGCCTCGGCCGAACCGCAACGAGTCAACATGCACGTTCAAGCCAGCGGGCTGGGACAACTCCTGGATTTCCAGGAGCAGCTTTCGCGGCTCGCAGGCGTTGAACGGGTATCCATCAGCCAGGTCAACGAGGACCGCGCCGTGCTCGTCGTTGAACTCACAGCAGAAGCTGCGCCGGCGGGCCCTGAAGCGTAGACGATATGGCACCTGCCCGGCACTATGCTTCGCGGCAGGAGCAATCAATGGCCGACTCTCAGGACATCGAAGCCTTCAATGCGGCGTGGCTGAAGGCATGGAGCGACAAGGACGTCGCTGGCTTGTTGGATTTCTATGCCGACGACATCGTCTACATGGACAGCCAAGTACCACAGGGCGTCCGCGGCCACGCTGAACTACGCCCGTACCTCGAACGACTGTTTGCGGCGACCCCGCCGATGCGCTACGAAGCCGACGAGGTCTGGGCGATAGAAGGTGGCTACGCTGGACGCTGGGTTTGCACGATCGACCTCCCGGACGGCAAGCAATCCTTCCTCCGCGGCTTCGACCTCGTGCTGTTGCGCGACGGCAAGATTGCTCTGAACGAGGTTTACACCCACTCGCTGCCAGCGAAGCCCTAAACGGACGCCTCTACCGGTAGGCACGGAAGAACTCGCGGATGTCTTCGAGTAGTAACCCGGGCTGCTCCATCGCCGCGAAGTGCCCGCCTTTGGGCATCTCCGTCCAGCGCTTGATGTTGAATCGAGCCTCCGCCCAGTGCCGGGGGACGCGCCACGGCTCCCTGGGAAAGACCGCTACCCCTACCGGGGTTTCAGGCTTCGGGTAAGCAAACGACGCCCGGTCACGCGACGACTCAAAGTAGATGCGCGCTGCGCTCGCGATGCTGTTCGGCGCCCAGTAGAACATCAGGTTCGTAATCAAGTCCTCGCGTGAATACACCGAATCCAGGTCACCGTCGCAGTCGCTCCAGGTCCGGAACTTTTCAAGAATCCATGCCGCGAGTCCCGCTGGCGAGTCCGACTGTGCGACGGCCAGGGACATCGGCTTCGTGCCCTGTACGGCGCTGTAGCCCGTTTCCTGCGCCTGGAAGGCCGCCCGAGCTGCTGCAGCTTCTTTGTCCTCGTCCGACGGGTCAGAGGGGGGCTGGGCAACGATGAAGTTCAGGTGCGCCGCCGCGACGCGCCCAGGGAACTCGGACGCCATCTTGGCGCTGATGATGCCGCCCCAGTCGCCACCCTGGACCCCGTAGCGGTCGTAACTGAGCTCGCCCTGCATCAGGGCATCCAACGCCTTCGCGATCCTGGCGACACTCCAACCAGGTTCGGCGGGCTGTCCGCCGAAGCCGAAGCCGGGGAGCGCCGGTACAACGATGTCGAAGGAGTCGAGCGGGTCGCCACCGTTGCCGGCGGGGTCGGTAAGCGGATCGATGAGGTGAAAGAACTCGAACATCGAACCGGGCCAGCCGTGCATGAGCAGCAGCGGAAATGGCGCGGGCCCTTTGCCCTTCACATGCCAGAAGTGAATGTCAACGCCATCGACGTTCGCAACGAACTGCGGGATGGCATTGATTGCAGCTTCGTGGATACGCCAGTCGTACTGCGTTCGCCAGTAGTCACAGAACTCCCGCACGTACGCGACATCGGCACCGTAGTCCCAACCTGATCCGGGAATCGGGTGCGCCCACCGGGTCTGCTCAAGGCGGCGGTGGAGATCGTCGAGGGTGGCCTGGGAGACGTTGATCTGGAATGGGCGTGGCGGCATCGGCGCATCATAGCGCTTCGGAGGAGCTTTAAGCGCAGTTTTGACCGGCGTTCGCCTTGCCCTCAGGGGGCGAGGTTCCTACGATGAGGGTTGGAGCTGAGGTAGCTCAGTCGGTAGAGCACTGCACTGAAAATGCAGGTGTCCCCAGTTCGAATCTGGGCCTCAGCACCACGATTTGAGTTCAAATGAGGCGGTCTCGGGAGGTTTCCCGGGGCCGCTTCTTTGCGTTTGGTGTCGATGCCGGGCGCGGCTTAGCCGCCGAACTGCGTGACGTACTGGCGCTGGGCGGCCGTTTCGGGGCAATTCGGCCCTCTCGCCTCGACAAGGGCGGCGAGCGTGGCTTGCGCGTCCATGCCCGACGAGCGAAGGACACAGCCACCGATCGTGCCTGCGCGTCCGAGTCCGCCCTTGCAATGGACGACGACGTTCTCGCCGGACTGGGCCCAGCTCACAATGTCGGACACGAGGGTAGCGACAGCAGCAGTGTCCTGCGGAACGGTCCCATCGGCGATGGGCAATCGGCGCAATGCGATGCCAAGTTCTGCGGTCACGTCGGGCAGGCGTTCGATGCGGAGCTCCCGAAGCTCGTGGTCTTCGAGCAGGCAGACCAGGTGTGCTGTGTTGAAGTCGTCCTTGAGGCGCGCCAGGTCCAGGGCCAGGTCTCGGTCCCAGGACCCGGAGGCGGCGTTCCGCTGCCACTTCCCGGGAGCGAAGGTTAGCCCGACTTTCCCGAGCCACGGTTCCGGCGTGGGGAGCCAGGCTACAGATATGGGATGGGAATGCGAGGTGCGCGTCATCGTGAGATTGGCTCCGCGATTTCTTTCAGCGCGAACTCTATCTCGCCCGCGCTATCTGGCAGGTCAGCGCCCTCGCAGACGAGGGTCGAGTACGTCGCGGAGACCGTCGCCGAAGATGTTGCAAGCTCCGACCACGAGCATGATCATCAGACCGGGAGCAATTGCGAGCCACGGCGCCTGCTCCATGTAGACCTGCGCGCTGGTACTGAGCATGTTTCCAAGCGTCGGAGTCGGTTCTCGCACTCCAAGTCCGAGGAAGCCAATTGCGGCTTCGGCGAGGATCACCGCGCCGATGATGACCGAGGCTGCAACGATAACCGTCGACATCACGTTGGGAAGGATGTGCCGGAAGAGTATCCGCGTGTTGCTGGCCCCGACCACCCGAGCAGCTTCGATGTACTGCTCCGCACTCACCGAGATTGCGTGACCGCGAACTATGCGGGACGACGGTGGGATGATGAAGATAACGAGCGCGAGGATGATGGACGTCATCGTCGGCCCCAGCACCATGGCGAGGGTAAGGAGGAGGACGAGCCCGGGGATGGCCATAACTGCATCGACCAGGCGCTGAAGTACGAGGTCTATCCAACCCCCAACAAATCCTGAGAAGACACCGAGGATTGCTGCCATGCCAACGCCGAGGAGCGTTGCAGCGAAGCCAATGAACAGCGAGATGCGAGCGCCAAAGACCACGCGGCTAAACACGTCTCGACCGAAGTTGTCCGTGCCGAGCCAGTGGTTCGAACTTGGCGATTGGAGCCTGTCGCTCAGAATCTGTTCGGTGGCGCCATATGGGGCGAGCACCGGGGCAAACGCCGCGACGAGAGCAACCACGACGAGCACCAGCGCTGAAACGGCCGCCATTGGATTCTGGCGGGCCATCCGGAGAAGTTTCGACCCACGGGACCTCCCGCGAACCTTGACGGGCGTAGCTTCCTCTACAGAGCGTACCGTTGTCGTAGGACTGGTGGCCAAGCGACTTCCCTCCCTAGGAGTAGCGGACGCGCGGATCGAACACGCCATAGGCGAGGTCCACGACCAGATTTGTAAGCACCACGATGGTACCAATGAATAGCGTCGCACCCTGGATGACCGGGTAGTCGCGAGTCAGAATTGCCTCGTACGTGAGCCGTCCGAGGCCGGGCAAGCGAAAAATGAACTCGATGATGAGCGAGCCGCCCAACAGCACAGCGGCCTGTGTGCCCACCAGCGTGATAATCGGAATAAGCGCGTTCTGTAGCCCGTGTCTCATGACCACGCGGCGAAGCGGGAGGCCCTTGGCAGTGGCTGTTCTCATGTAGTCCTGGCGGAGTACTTCGAGCATAGCTGAGCGCGTGTACCGCATGAGCACCGCGCCCAGGTTCAGACCGAGGATTAGTGACGGCAGCAGGAATCCCCGCAGATTGGCCATCGGGTCGTCGAAGAAGCTGACGTAGGGCCGGTTGACGGCAACATCGAACCACAACGCCGCGTACAAAATGATAACCAGGGCCACCCAGAAGATAGGGGCAGCGAGGAAGAAGACCGCGCCAAGGCGGGCAAGGTAGTCGATGGGGCCGCCTTTGAATACCGCCGACAGGGTCCCGAGGGTTACCCCCACGAACAGCCCAATCATGAGGCTGAACACTGCAAGTTGGGCAGTCGCCGGGAAGGCAGCGACGATCGAGCCGCGTACATCGCGTCCGTCGAAGATCAACGATTCCCCGAAATCACCGACAACTACACCGGAGACCCAGTCCAGGTACTGAACGGGAAGGGGCTTGTCGAGCCCCATCTCTTCACGGAGTTGTTCC